>JAYSCE010000109.1:0-4340 GCA_041915035.1 Xanthobacter sp. | reverse complement strand
GCCAAGGGCGGCGCCACAGGCGGCGGGCGGGCGCAGATCATCCCCATGCAGGACATCAACCTGCATTTCACGGGCGACCTGCATGCCATCACCGCCGCGCACAACCTGCTGTCGGCGCTGATCGACAACCACATCCACTGGGGCAATGCCCTCGACCTCGACGCCCGGCGCATCAGCTGGCGGCGGGTGATGGATCTCAACGACCGGGCGCTGCGCCAGATCACCGTCGGCCTCGGCGGCCCTGCCAACGGCTACCCGCGTGAGGACGGCTTCGACATCACGGTGGCGAGCGAGGTGATGGCCATCCTGTGCCTCGCCGACAGCCTCGCCGATCTGGAGGCGCGTCTCTCGCGCATGGTCATCGGTCAGACCCGCGGCCGCCGCATGGTGCGGGCGGAGGAACTGGGCGGCGTCGGCGCCATGGTGGCGCTGCTCAAGGATGCGTTCCAGCCGAACCTGGTCCAGACGCTGGAGGGCACGCCGGCCCTCGTCCATGGCGGGCCGTTTGCCAACATCGCCCACGGCTGCAATTCGGTGATGGCGACGCGCACCGCCCTCGGCCTCGCCGACGTGGTGGTGACGGAAGCCGGCTTCGGTGCCGACCTGGGCGCGGAGAAGTTCCTCGACATCAAGTGCCGGCAGGCCGGGCTTGTGCCCTCGGCGGCTGTGGTGGTGGCCACCGTGCGCGCGCTCAAGATGCACGGCGGCGTCCCGCTCAAGGAGCTCGGCGCGCCGGATGCGGCCGCGGTGGCGCTCGGGTGCGGCAACCTCAAGCGGCACGTGGAGAATTTGAAGAAGTTCGGCCTTCCCGTGGTGGTCGCGCTGAACCATTTCACCGGCGATACGCTGGAGGAGTTGGAGGCGGTGCGCGCCGCTTTGGCGCCGGAAGGCGTCGATGTTTTCCCCTGCGGCCACTGGGCCCGGGGCGGGGAGGGCGCGCTGGACCTCGCCCGCGCCGTCCTCGACCTTCTCGCCCGCCGGCCAAAGTTCGAATACCTCTATCCCTCGGAGCTTCCGCTCAGGGAGAAGATCGAAACCATCGCCCGCGAGATCTACCGGGCTGAGCGGGTCGATTTTTCCTCCACCGCGACGGCGAAGCTCAAGGAATACGAGCTCGCGGGCTTCGGCGACCTGCCCGTGTGCATGGCGAAGACGCAGTATTCCTTCTCCGCCGATCCCACCGCGCGCAACGCGCCCACCGGGCACACGCTGCCCGTCCGCGAGGTGCGCCTTTCCGCCGGTGCCGGCTTCGTGGTGGCGCTCGCCGGCGACATCATGACCATGCCGGGCCTGCCCTCCGCGCCTGCCGCCCACGACATCTTCGTGATGCCGGACGGCTTCATTGCCGGCCTGTCGTGAACGCGGCGCGGCGGTGGCACGAGGCGCCGCGCATCCCCATCTGAACGCCATCAAAACCGGAGCGGTGTCACGCCGCGGGAGACGAACATGGACAGCAAGGCCGCCATCGTAGGCTGGGCGCACTCGCCCTTCGGCAAGCTTGAGGACGCGGACACCGAGGCCCTGATGAGCCGGGTGGCCGGTGCCGCCATCGAGCACGCGGGCCTGTCCCCGCAGGATGTGGATTCCATCCACGTGGGCGTGTTCAACGCCGGCTTCCAGAAGCAGGATTTCCAGGGTGCCATGCCGGCCCTCTCCGTGCCGGAGCTGGCCCATGTGCCGGCCGTGCGCCTGGAGAACGCCTGCGCCACCGGCTCGGCCGCCATCCATTCCGCGCTCAACTACATCGAGAGCGGGCAGGGCCGCATCGCTCTCGTGGTCGGCGCTGAGAAAATGACGGCCAAGCCCACCGCCGAGGTGGGCGATATCCTGCTCAATGCCTCCTATCGCAAGGAAGAGGCGGATATCGAGGGCGGCTTTGCCGGCGTTTTCGGCCGCATCGCCCAGACCTATTTCCAGCGCTATGGCGACCGTTCGGAAGAACTCGCCCGCATCGCCGCCAAGAACCACAAGAACGGCGTCGCCAACCCCTATGCGCAGATGCGCAAGGATTTCGGCTTCGAGTTCTGCAACACCATCTCCGAAAAGAACCCCTACGTCGCCGGTCCCCTGCGCCGCACCGACTGCTCGCTGGTCTCGGACGGCGCCGCGGCGCTGGTGATCGCCTCTGCCGATGTGGCGGAAACGCTGGGCCGCGCTGTCGCCTTCCGCTCGCGCGCCCATGTCAACGACATCATGCCCATGTCGCGCCGCGATCCCATCGCCTTCGAGGGCGCCCGCCGCGCCTGGGTCAAGGCGCTGGAGAAGGCCGGCCTGACGCTGGACGACCTCAGCCTGGTCGAGACCCACGATTGCTTCACCGTGGCCGAGCTGATCGAGTACGAGGCCATGGGTCTCGCCAAGCCCGGCGAAGGCTACAAGGTGGTGCGCGAGGGCATCACCGAGAAGACCGGCAAGCTGCCGGTGAACGCCTCGGGCGGGCTGAAGTCCAAGGGCCACCCCATCGGCGCCACCGGCGTCTCCATGCACGTCCTCTCCGCCATGCAGCTCATGGGCGAGGCCGGCGACATGCAGATCGACGGCGCGAAGGTGGCCGGCGTCTTCAACATGGGCGGTGCGGCCGTAGCGAACTACGTCTCCATCCTCGAACGGGTGAAGTGAGACGCAGCCTTCTCGTTTGAACGATGCGACGGGCGGCCCTTGGGCCGCCCGTTTTCATTCGGTTGCTGCGGCGAGGATGGGGCCGCCGGACGGCGCCTGAACCAGGATGGCGGTGCGCAGGCCGGGCGCGGCTTCCGGCCGGGGATAATGGGCGCGGGTGCCGGTCCAGCCGCCCAGCCGCTCCAGGCGCCGCACCACGCGGGCATGGGGCAGGGTGCGGCCGGCGTTCTCGCCGCGACGGACGGGCACTTCGATGACGCCTGGTTCGTATTCCGCGAGCCAGACGTCTGCGGCCGCGGCGGGGGCGGCTCCCGAGCCGATCGCGACCTCATGCGGGCCGATGACGACCTCGGGGCCGACGACGGGACCCGCGGCGGAGATCGCCCGCTCGATGTCCGGCAGGCTGTAGCCGACGCGGCTCAGGCGCCCATTCACCACCATCTGTGGCGTGAACGGGCCGTGCTCGCCGAGCGTCGGCTCGTAGGTGTATTGGCGCTGTGTGAATTCCGGCTTGCCGAAGGTGTCGCGCCAGCCGAGCCGGTCCCAATAGGTCACGCTGAAGCTCAGGGCCAGCACGTCCGGCCGGCGGGTGAGCGCGATGAGATTGGCGTCCGCCGGCGGGCAGGAGGAGCAGCCCTGGCTGGTGAACAGCTCCACCACCGTCAACCTCTGGCGCGGCTCGGCTGCGGCGGGGCCGCCCGGAAGGGACGCCAGAATGGCGGCGCCTGCGGCGAACGCAGCCCATTTCGCGTGAGGCGCACGGCGCGATTCGCGCGGCGGTGGCGAGGAGGTGGACGGGGTTTCGGCCATGGCGCGGGGCTCCTGCGGGATGCCGCCCACATGAGGCTTCCACCGGGCGCTCCCGGTCCTCCTTCGTCCTGCGGTGCCCGCCGGTTACCCGCTCACGGCATCGTGCATGCGGCTCTCACCCGCGCGAGAGCCCCTGCGCCTCCAAAGCCTTGAGATAGGCGCCGAATTTTTCCTCCTGGTTCACGCCGTAGCTGTAGAGCAGATCCCAGGTGTAAATGCCCGTGCCGTGGCCGTCGTCGAAGATGAGGCGGACGGCGTAATTGCCCACCGGCTCCACCTGCGCGATGCGCACCTGCCGCTTGCCGGGTACGGTGATCTTCTCCTCCGGCTGGTGGCCCTGCACCTCGGCGGACGGGCTTTCCACCCTCAGATACTCGGCGGGGAGGGTGAATTTCGCGCCGTCCTCGAAGGTGACGGAGAGGGTGTGACGGTCGTCGATGACGCGCAACTCGGTGGGCCAGGGAGCGGCGGCGGGGGCAGACGCGGGAGCCATTTCGTGATGTCCTTTTTCGATCGGGCGAAAGGCCGAGCCTTTTGATTTCACACGGTATCGTGTAGGCGGACCGGCCCTATCCATCTTGCTCCTGCATACGATATATAAGGCGAGCGTCGAAGCCCGCCGTCTGCCGCATCCGGGGCGCTGGGCTGCCTCAAGACCGGCACAGGTCGGCGGACGGGGAAAGGCGCGGGAGACGCGAGGATGCTGCGGAAGCGGCTGGTTCGGGAGTGGCGTGGTGAGTGATCTTCTCAGGGATCTGATCGACCGTCCGGGTGTCGCCGCCGCACAGCAGGCCGGCCCGCTCGTGGACACGTTCGGCCGCGCCGTCACCTACCTGCGCGTCTCCGTCACCGACCGTTGCGATTTCCGTTGCGTCTATTGCATGTCCGAGCACATGACCTTCCTGCCCAAG
>JAYSCE010000108.1:0-10211 GCA_041915035.1 Xanthobacter sp. | reverse complement strand
GGCAAATGGCAAGGAGATACGGCCATGCTGAGCTGGGCGATTACCTTTCTCATCGTCGCACTGATCGCCGCAGTCCTCGGGTTCGGCGGAATCGCGGGCACGGCGATCGAAATCGCGAAGATCATCTTCTTCGTCGCGATCATCCTGTTCCTCATTTCCGCGGTGATGGGACTGATGCGCCGCGGTCGCGGCCCAGTCTGATCCGTCCGCACCCACGCACGGAAGCGGTCGAAAAAACAGGGCGGTCCGGAGGGGTCCCGGGCCGCCCTGAAGTCACTTGGAGATGGCTCCAGTGATAGTTTGCTAAGGTAAAGGCCCCGCTAACGGCTCCGCCGGGACGCTCAGCCGCCTGCCAAAACAAAAGGCGCCCGAAGGGGCGCCTTTCGGTCTTCAGTGATGCACGTCCGTGCGCTCAGGGGCACTGCACGCGGTAGCGATTGCCATAGGCGTCGCGCGCCCAGCAGGCGCGGGGGGTCGTCTCGGCGCCGATGATGGCACCCGTGCCCGCGCCGATGAGGCCGCCCACCAGGGCGCCCGTGCCGGTGCCCGTGGCGGCGGCACCGATCAGCGCGCCAGTGCCGGCGCCGATCGCAGCACCGCCCACCGCACGATCCTGGCGCGAATATTCGCTGCAACCGCCAAGGGCGAGTGCCATCACGCCAATCATGAGAGCCGCTTTCATCTTTTTCTCCCTTGCCCTGCCGGCGGCATGCCGGACATCCATCCTGCCCCTTGCGCCGCTTCACGGCACGAGGGCGAAACACCGCGCCTGGCCACCCGAGGCGTCAGGCGAAACGCACTATTCCATTCCCCCGGGCGAAGCATTGATCTCGTCCCCGGTCTCCTGATCGCGGTCGGACCGGCGACCACGCGACGTAAGGGCATATAGCACGCACCCCACCCCGACGCCCACCGCCACCGCAGCGACGATGACCGGGAGCGCCGCCGGCTCCGCGCGGAACGGGCGGTGCGGCAATGCGGGCAGGTGCCTGCGAAGGCTGTCCAGAGACAGGCTGGGCAAGGCGTCGGCCCGCTCCGCCACCCAGTCTTGGGCATCGGACGCCACATCGGAGGCGAGACGCCCCCAGTCGCGCTCCCGCCTGTGGAACGAGGACTGGAGATGGTCGAGTTCATCCCGCAACGCCGAGAGGCGCCGGGAAAACCCGTCGGTCGAACTCCTGTGCAAGCCGAGCATATGCTGTCTCCCGTGACGCCGAGACGAACGCCGCCAAACCGCTCCGGTTCCGCCCGACAAGCCGGAGCCGAGCCGTTTCGCGGAAGCCTGTGGCGGCATTGGGTCGAAGCTGAGGGGGAACCGTGGCGCCCCAACGGCGTTATCTTACCTGAAATATGAAGGGGTCCGTGCGTTGTCCGGTGTGCTTGAAGGATCACTGCCTGAAAGAGAGGCCGAACTGACGGGAGCCTTTGTCGCCCTCGACCCCGCGACGCATGCCTTCTTTCTCGACGTGGACGGGACGCTGATCGACATTGCGGAACGGCCAGAGGCCGTTGTGGTTCCCCCTGGCCTGGCCGGGACCCTGACAGCGCTGGCCCGCCGCGCCGGTGGCGCGCTCGCGCTGGTCAGCGGCCGCTCGCTTGCCTCGCTGGACGCGTTGTTCGGGGCCGACGCATTCGCCGCCGCGGGCGTCCATGGTGCCGACATCCGCCTCGCCGCGGGCCGACCGTCTGACCGCGCCGCCGCCCTGAATGCCGATCTGCGGCACGAGCTCGCCGCAGTGGCGGCCGAGTTCGCGGGCGTGTTCGCCGAGGACAAGGACCACGCGGTCGCCATTCACTACCGGGCTCGCCCGGAGGTGGCGCCGGTTCTGAAGCGCGCCCTTGCCGAAGTGGTCGGCGGACGGCCCGACGTCGAGATCATGCCCGGGCACTGCGTGTTCGAGGTGCGCCGTGCAGGCATCGACAAGGGCGCAGCGGTGGACCGCTTCATGGCCGCGCCGCCCTTCGCCGGGCGCCGGCCCGTCTTCATCGGTGACGACGTGACCGATGAGGCCGGCTTCCGGGCCGTGAACCAGGCCGGCGGCATCGCCGTGGCGGTCGGCGCGCCCCGCGACGGCGCCCACACCGTTCTGCCGGACCCACGCTCGGTCCGCGCCCTCATCACCCATCTCGCGGCCGAGCCGCGACAACGAAGGAGGTGACCTCCGTGTCCCGCATCGTGGTCGTATCGAACCGAGTGGCCCTGCCCCAGAAATCCGGCGCCCCGGCCGGGGGTCTCGCCGTCGCCGTCAACGCCGCCCTCAAGGACCGTGGGGGCATCTGGTTCGGATGGAGCGGACGGATCGCCCCGGACCCGTCCGACACGCCGCAGGCGACGAAACACGCCGGCGTCACCTATGCCGTGGTGGACCTCACCAATGAGGACTACCAGGAATATTACAACGGCTTCGCCAACCGGGTGCTATGGCCGGTGCTGCACTACCGGGTGGATCTCTCGGAATTCTTCCGCTCGGATCTCTCGGGCTACATCCGCGTCAACCGGATGTTCGCCGATCATCTGGAGAAGATCATCCGGCCGGACGACATCCTGTGGATTCACGACTACCACATGATGCCGCTTGCCAAATATCTCAGGGAACGCGGCCATAACAACCGCATCGGCTTCTTCCTGCACATTCCCATGCCACCGGCGGACATCATCCAGGCCCTGCCACAGCATGCCGACACCGTGGGGGCGCTTGCTCATTATGATCTCGTCGGCTTCCAGACCGAAGGCGACCGCGAGAATTTCGCCCGCTATCTGGAAACCCGCGGCGGCCAGTCCACGCCCGACGGCACCGGCTGCGACATCGGCGGCCGGCGCGTGCGCCTCGGCACCTTCCCCGTGGGCATCGAGACAGGCGCCTTCGCGCGGCGGGCCCGGCACGCGAGCCGCACCCGCTTCGTGAAGGCGTTCGACGAAAGCCTTTCCGGCCGCAAGCTGATCATCGGCGTGGACCGGCTGGACTATTCCAAGGGCATCCCCAACCGGCTCGACGCCTACGACCATTTCCTGCGCACGGAGCCGGACTGGCACGACCGCGTGACCTACCTGCAGATCACGCCGAAGAGCCGCACGGACGTGCCGGAATACCAGGACATGGACCGCCACGTCTCGCACCGGGCCGGGCAGATCAACGGCGCCTACAGCGACGTGTCCTGGACGCCGCTGCGCTACGTGAACCGCACCTACTCCCGCTCGGCACTCGCCGGATTCTATCGCCGCGCAGACGTGGCGATGGTGACCCCGCTGCGCGATGGCATGAACCTCGTCGCCAAGGAATTCGTGGCGGCGCAGGACCCGGCCGACCCTGGCGTGCTGCTCCTGTCCCAGTTCGCGGGAGCGGCGAGCGAGTTGGGGACCGGCGCACTCATCGTCAATCCGCACGATACCGAGGGCGTGGCCGCCGCGCTGCGCCGGGCGCTGGAGATGCCGCTGGCGGAGCGGCGCGAGCGCCATCGCCGGATGATGCGGGTGCTGGACGCCCACGACATCAACCGCTGGGCCGAGGACTTCCTCGCGGCGCTGGCGCCCGAGCCGCAGCCGGAGCGCCGCGACATCGCCCTGCCCCGCGCCGCGGTGCGCAGTATCGTGCGCCTGCCGGTGGGTTGGGGATCGAGCGCGCTGCCGCGCGGCGCGTGAGGACGCGCTCGGACCGGACGGCGGGAGATAAATCCCGCCGCTTTCCTGTTGGCGCCCGGCCGGCAAGCCTATAAAGAGGCTCCGGCTGCGGGCGTGGCGGAACTGGTAGACGCAGCGGACTCAAAATCCGCCGTCCTCACGGATATGTCGGTTCGAGTCCGACCGCCCGCACCATCTTTCCTCCCGCGATGCCGCCGGCCAACCCATCGCCTTTCGTTCGCGCGATGCCGCCGGCCAACCCATCGCGCGGGGTTGCTCCCTATCCTTTCGTCTCCTCAGTGCGTGTTGGCGCGATCCGCGATCGCCGCGAGCCCAGCGCTGGCGCACGCCTCGTCCTTGTCGCCGCCCGGCGCGCCGCCGACCCCGATCGCGGCGACGATCTCGGTGCCGTGCATCACGCCCACGCCACCGGCCAGCGCGATGACGTTAGGGATCGTGGTGAGCGAGGTGCCCGCGCCGCCGGGATATTTCGCGACGATTTCGGCGAAGGCGCTGGAGCGGTCGAACTTGAAGATGGGACCGAGGGTGGCCACCGTATAGGCCTTGCGGAAGGCGGTGTCCGGCGTGTGGACGGTGGCGTGGTCCGCCTTCAGAGTGGCCTTCACGAGACCCGATGCATCCACCACCGTGGCCGTGACCGGCCAGCCCTTGGCCTCGCACGCCTTCACCGCCGCCGTCGCCGCCTCCACCGCAAGAGCAAGCGGCAGCGCATAGCCGCTATAGCCCACCTGCGCGGCGGCAGGAGCGGCCCAGGAAGTGGCGGCGAGAAGCAGCGCGGCGGCGATCGTCCTTGATGTCACGATGTGTCCTTTCCCGGTGGGCGAGCGGCAAGACATGGCGGCCGCCATGCTGTAACCTTTTATACTACATTTTTAAGGTTACATGAGGTCCGTAACTTGTCAACGGCATTCGATCCGGTTTCCGGCAATCCCGCACACCTCACGCCCGCCTGAACCAAACCGCCCCGCCGGCATTGAATGCAGGACACAAGCGGGAGCGAGGATTCCATGGCCGAGATGACGCTGGACGAAGTGGTCGAGAAGATGCGCGACATCGATTTCACCACCCTCTTCACCAAGAGCGAGGGCGGCGCGCTGGCCGGGCGGCCCATGAGCAACAATGGCGACGTGGACTATGACGGCAGCAGCTTCTTCTTCGCGCAGGAAGATGCCCGCGCGGTGAGCGAGATTTCCCGCGACCCGAACGTGGGCCTCGCCCTGCAGGGCACGAGCGGCATCCTCGGCCAGCGCCCCTTCTTCGCCACCGTGGAGGGCAAGGCGCAGATCATCCGCGACAAGGCTGCCTTCGAGGCGCGCTGGACCTCGGATCTCGACCGCTGGTTCCCGGCCGGCATCGACACGCCGGGCCTCGTGCTCATCAAGGTCGCGGCGCAGCGCCTTCATTGGTGGAATGGCGAGGACGACGGCGAACTCGTCCTTTAGAGGTCGTCCAACCCTTGCGCCGGGCGTCGCTCAGGGTGGAGGATCGCGGCAAGGAGGAGCCCCCATGGCCGCACAGCACATGCTCGACGCCCGCGTCGGCGAGGTCACCGAGCGAATCGCGCGGCGCAGCCACGACGCGCGGCGACGCTATCTCGAACGCATCGAGGCGGCCGCCCAGCGCCGGCCCCAGCGCCAAGCCCTGGGCTGCGCCAACCAGGCCCACGGCTTCGCCGCCTGCGGGCCCTCGGACAAGGCCATGCTGCGGGCAGGCGATGGCCCTTCGCTGGGCATCGTCACGGCCTATAACGACATGCTCTCGGCCCACCGGCCCTATGAGCGCTATCCCGAACTGCTGCGCGAGGCCGCGCGCGAAGCCGGCGGCGCGGCTCTGGTCGCGGGCGGCGTGCCGGCCATGTGCGACGGCATCACCCAGGGCGAGGCCGGGATGGAATTGTCCCTCTTCTCCCGCGAGGTGATCGCCCTTTCCACCGCCGTCGCGCTCTCCCACCAGACGTTCGATGCCGTGGTCTTCCTCGGCATCTGCGACAAGATCGTGCCGGGTCTCGTCATCGGCGCGCTGTCGTTCGGCCATCTGCCGGCGGTGTTCATCCCCTCCGGGCCCATGACCAGCGGGCTGCCGAACAACGAGAAGTCCCGCATCCGCCAGCTCTATGCCGAGGGGAAGGTCGGGCGCGACGCGCTGCTGGAGGCCGAGAGCCAGTCCTACCACGGCCCCGGCACCTGCACCTTCTACGGCACTGCCAACACCAACCAAATGCTCATGGAGATCATGGGCCTGCACCTGCCCGGCGCCTCCTTCGTGACGCCGGACACACCCCTGCGCGATGCCCTCACCAAGGCCGCGGCGCAGCGGGCGCTCGCCATCACCGCCCTCGGCAACGACCATATCCCCGCCGGGCGCATGCTGGACGAAAAGGCGTTCGTGAACGGCATCGTCGGCCTGCACGCCACCGGCGGCTCCACCAATCACACGCTCCACCTCGTCGCCATGGCGGCGGCGGCGGGCATCGCGCTGAGCTGGGACGATTTCTCCGCGCTCGCCGAAGTGACGCCGCTGCTCGCCCGCGTCTATCCCAACGGCTCGGCGGACGTGAACCACTTCCATGCGGCGGGCGGCGTCCCCTTCGTGGTGCGCGAACTGCTCTCCGCCGGCCTGCTGCACGCCGATGCCGAGACCATCCTCGGCCGGGGCCTCGAAGCCTATACCCGCGAGCCAGTGCTGGCGCCCGACGGCACCCTCGACTGGCGGGACGGCGCGGCGACAAGCGGCGACGACAAGGTTTTGCGCGGCGTCGCGGCACCGTTCCAGCCCACTGGCGGGCTCAGGGTGCTGGACGGCAGCCTCGGCCGGGCGGTCATCAAGACCTCCGCGGTGGCGCCCGAGCGGCATGTGATCGAGGCGCCGGCCAAGGTCTTCCACTCGCAGGAGGAGCTTCAGGCCGCGTTCAAGGCGGGCGAACTTACCGGTGATCTCGTCGCCGTGGTGCGCTTCCAGGGGCCGAAGGCGAACGGGATGCCGGAGCTGCACAAGCTCATGCCACCCCTCGGCGTGTTACAGGATCGCGGGCAAAGGGTGGCCCTCGTCACCGACGGCCGCCTCTCCGGCGCCTCGGGGAAGGTGCCGGCGGCCATCCATGTCACGCCGGAGGCGCTGGACGGCGGCGCCATCGCCCGCATCCGCGACGGCGACATGATCCGGGTCGATGCGGTGGCGGGCCGGCTGGAAGTGCTGGTTCCGCCCGGCGAATGGGCGGCCCGGCCCAGCGCCAACGCAGACCTCTCTGCCAGCCATGTGGGCGTCGGGCGCGAGCTGTTCGCACCCTTCCGTGCCGCCGTAGGCGAGGCGGAGAACGGGGCGTCGATCTTCGCCGGGGCGTGACCGGCGCGAAGGGCGTCAGCCCAGCGCCGTCCCGTTGGCGGCAAGCACCGCGCCGGCCAGATAGAGCGAGCCGGCGATGAGCACGCGCGGCGGCGGCACCACCGCTTCCCGCGCGATGCCATCTAGGGCGCTGCCCACGTCCCGCGCCACGCTCGCCTTCATGCCAAGGCCGACGGCGGCGGCGGCCACGTCCTCCGGCTTCAGACCCGCATGTTCGCCAGGCACCGGCACCGCGATGGCCTCGCGCACAAGGCCGGCGAAGGGCTGGAGGAAGCCGGTGACATCCTTGGTACCGAGCATGCCGAGGATGAGCACGAGGGGACGCGAATAGCGCTCCTCCAGCTCGCACAGGGCATGGGCGAGGGCGGCGCCGCCGGCGGCGTTGTGCCCACCGTCGAGCCACAGCTCCACGCCCGCCGGCGCGCGGGCGGACAGCGGGCCGGGCGGAAGGCGCTGGAGGCGTGCGGGCCAGTCGGCCCTGAGGATTCCGGCCTCATGGGCGGCAGGCAGCTTCACCGCCCGGAGCGCCGCGACGGCCAGGCCCGCATTGTCGATCTGATGCGGTCCGACGAGGCGCGGGCGCGGCAGGTCGAGCAGTCCGTCCTCGTCCGCATAGACGAGCCGGCCGCTCTCCTCCTGAACGTTCCACTGCTGGCCGCGCACGAACAAGGGCGCGAGCTTCTTCGCCGCCGCCCGCTCGATCACGGCAAGCGCTTCCGGCGACTGGGCGCCGATCACGACAGGGCAGCGCGGCTTGATGATGCCCGCCTTCTCCCCCGCGATGGCCTCCACCGAATTGCCGAGGAAGTCCACATGGTCGATGGACACCGGGGTGATGACGCTGGCGAGCGGCTGCTCGACCACGTTTGTGGCGTCGAGCCGGCCGCCGAGGCCGACCTCCAGCAGCAGCACGTCGGCCGGATGCTCGGCGAACAGCAGGAAACCCGCCGCCGTGGTGATCTCGAACAGGGTGATCGGAGCGCCGGCATTGGCCATCTCGGCCCGGTCGAGGGCGTCGGCGAGCGCCGCGTCCGACACAAGCCGTCCGCCGGCCGGCGCGCCGAGGCGGATGCGCTCGTTGAAACGCACCAGATGGGGCGAGGTATAAACGTGGACGCTCTGCCCGGCCGCCTCCAGCATCCCCCGCATGAAGGCGATGGTGGAGCCCTTGCCGTTGGTGCCGGCGACGTGGATCACCTTCGGCAGGCGCCGCTCGGGATGGCCGAGCGCCTCCAGCAGACGCTCCATCCGGGCGAGGGACAGGTCGATCTTCTTCGGGTGAAGCGCGGCGAGGCGGGAGAGAATCTCGTCCGTGGCGCGGGCGGGCAGGGGCAGTGCCATGGTGCGTCGAGCCGGGGCCCCTTGGGGCCCGCGATCAGGCCTCCCTTACGCTGCCTGCGGGCGCGGCAGCCGGCCCTTGGGCGGCAGCGCCGGCGCCTTGGTCAGCATCCGGCAGAGGCGGCCGAGGGTGTCGCGCATCTCGTGGCGATGCACCACCATGTCGATCATGCCGTGGTCGCGCAGATATTCGGCGCGCTGGAAGCCATCCGGCAACTTCTCGCGGATGGTCTGCTCGATCACGCGCGGGCCGGCGAAGCCGATGAGCGCGCCGGGCTCGGCGATCTGGATGTCACCCAGCATCGCGTAGGAAGCAGTGACGCCGCCCGTGGTCGGGTTGGTGAGCACGACGATGTAGGGCTTCTTCGTCTCACGCAGTTCCTGGATGGCGGCGGTGGTGCGCGGCATCTGCATGAGGGAGAGGATGCCCTCCTGCATGCGCGCGCCGCCGGAGGCCGCGAACATGATGAAGGGTGTGCCGCGCTCGGCAGCCGTCTCCAGCCCCTTCACCACCGCTTCGCCGGCGGCCATGCCGAGGGAGCCGCCCATGAAGCCGAAATCCTGCACGGCGATGGTCACGGGCAGCTCAGTGAGCATGCCGGTCGCCACCTTCACCGCGTCCTGGTAGCCGGTCTTGGTGCGGGCGTCCTTCAGCCGGTCGACATAGCGGCGCTCGTCGCGGAACTTGAGCGGGTCGGTCGCCACCTCGGGAAGGGTGACTTCCTCATAGGCGCCGTCGTCAAAGGTGTTCTTCAGCCGCGTCACCGCATCCATGCGCATGTGGTAGCCGGACGCCGGAATGACGTAGAGGTTCGCTTCCAGATCCTTGTGAAACACCATCTGCCCGGTCTCGGGGCATTTCACCCAGAGGTTCTCGGGCACCTCGCGCCGCGCCAGGAAGTCGCGGATCTTCGGGCGGACGACGTTGGAAATCCAGTTCACGGGATCATCTCCGGTACGGAGGGGCGCGGCGCCGCGCTGCAGCGCACATAGTCCCCCCTCCACCCTTATGGCAAGTCTGACACGGCGAAAGTACGGCGGTCGCCGCTGTTCCCGCCGATCATACCACCTTGCGGACGTCGGGGCGAAGCCGGCTCAGCGCCGCACGCCGCGCACCGCCTCGGCGAGCTCGCTCACGAGGGCTTCCACGCCGATCACGGTGTTGGACGTGGCCTTGCCCTCTTCGTCCAGCGTGCGGCGCACCACCTCGACCAGCGCCGAGCCCACCACCACGGCGTCGGCACCCGCGGCGATGGCCGCCGCCTGCTCGGGCGTCTTCACGCCGAAGCCGACGGCCACGGGCAGCGCGGTGTGGCTCTTGATGCGCGCAACGGCGGTGGCCACCGCGTTCGCGTCCGGCGTCGCCGCCCCGGTGATGCCGGTGATGGAGACATAGTAGACGAAGCCCGCCGTGTTCGCGAGCACGGTGGGCAGGCGCTTGTCGTCGGTGGTCGGGGTGGCGAGGCGGATAAAGTCCAGCCCGGCATTGAGCGCCGGGATGCAGAGTTCGTCGTCCTCTTCCGGGGGCAGGTCGACCACGATCAGGCCATCGACGCCCGCAACCTTGGCGTCCACCAGGAAGCGCTCGACCCCGTAGATATAGATGGGGTTGAAATAGCCCATCAGCACCACCGGCGTGGTCTGGTCCTCGCCGCGGAAGACGCGGACCATCTCCAGCGTCTTGGCCAGCGTCTGGCCGCCCTTGAGCGCGCGCAGCCCCGCCGCCTGGATGGCCGGGCCATCGGCCATCGGATCGGTGAAGGGCACGCCCAGCTCGATCACGTCGGCCCCCGCGCCCGGCAGCGCCTTGAGAATGGCGAGCGAGGTCTCGCCGTCCGGGTCGCCGGCGGTGACGAAGGTGACGAGGCCCGGCCGCCCCTCTTCTTTGAGG
>JAYSCE010000107.1:8882-10274 GCA_041915035.1 Xanthobacter sp. | reverse complement strand
TGATCGTGTAAGAACCGAATGGCGTGTTGCGCGCGGCATAGACAACAATGTTGGAGGTGGCGACCGTGGGAGTGAAGGCGATGGCGTCATTGACGGCCGTCGAGCGAAGCGACTGCGACACCAGCATGCGGTTGGAGCGCGTCCACCCGCCGCCGCTGAATACGACCCGCGGGTCATAGTTGGTGATCCCGGCGGTGCCGGCATTGAGAACCGTGTTGTCCCCGAAGAAGCTGTCTTCGGAAACGATCAGGCCAGCCTTACGCATCAGCTTTGCAAGCTGCGCGGTGACCGACCCGGCCTTAGCGGACGTCTCTTTGTAGGTTCCGGTGCCGGCGCCCTGACCGGTCGTGAGGCTGTCGCCCTCTACCGCGACACGAACGCGATTGAGCCCCACGCAAGATCCGGCCAGCTTGGCCCGGTACCGTCCGAGCTTGGATGGTGAGAAATTGTAGAGGGTGTAACCTCGGGCGAATTTGATTCCGCGCGCCGCCCCTGCCGCCACCCCCTGCGCCACGCCGTCGGCGGAGCCGCCGGAGGGTCCCCGTCGGGAGAAGTCAGGAGCTTTGACGACAGGATCATCACCGATCACATCATAGGCGATCGCACCTCCGGAGCACGAGATGCGCAGAGTGCGAGGCCCGGCGATACCCCCCGTAGCCCCGTGGCTGTAGCGATCGATCTTCGACACCTCGGTAAACGAACCGGAGATCAGCTCATAGAGCGTGCCGGCGCAGCCTCCCGCGTCCGTGAGGTGGAGAACTTCATAGCTCGCCAACGTGATATCGAAACTGTTGCCGTTCGTGACGACGCCAGGGGACTGCGCCATGTGCGCCTCCTCGCTCAAGGTTTCGGGGAAAGTCGGGCGCGGGCTAGATCGTCACGCCGCGCCCGGCCATCCGGGTGCGGGCAGAGGAGATCAGCTCCGCAAGGCCGGTCTGGTCGCGCGCGCCGGTGTAGAGGGCGAAGAGCCCCATGCTTCCGGCCACGGAGATCCCGTTGATGCGGGTGAGGCCGATGCGCCAGAATTCGGCCGAGCGCGCCGCATACTCGGCCACGCGCGCGGTCTCGGTGGCGGACACCTCTTGATCCTGATTGGTTCGCATCCGCACGGCGCCGGTGACCGGGTCGACCGACCACGCAACGGCGAACCAGTCATTCGCCGCGCCCGTGAGCGTCAGCACCTTCGCGGCGCCAGACGGGGACACCCAGTCAGGGTTCGCGAAGAGCGCCGGACGCGGTGTCGTGGTGGAGAGATCGCGGAAGAGCGTCACCGCCAGCATGTTGGTATAGGAGGGGTCTCCCGACAGGTTCGGCACCGCCCCGCAGCGGTTGGCGATGGCTGGATAGAACCCCGACGCGACGGCGGTCGAGCAGCGCAGGACCGCCACGCCG
>JAYSCE010000107.1:0-8872 GCA_041915035.1 Xanthobacter sp. | reverse complement strand
ATTGTTGGGGACCGGCCGGGGGGGGTTGGGTTTTTGTTTTTTTCCACCCCGCGCCTCGGGGGGGGGTGGCGCTCTGCCCCCCCACGCCGGACATCGCTCCGCCATAAGCGAAAGGCGGAGCCCACATGATGCCGTTGCCAGTCGTGAAGGTGATGCCTTCGGCCGAGCGAGTGGGCGAGGCCGAGCCGGAGAGAAGCGAGGCACTCGCCCCCGCCGCGGACGAATCCACGGCAACGGACACCGCGGCACCCACGCTTCCGTCCTCGAAGAGGTAGAGCCCGGCGAGACCTTCGGAGGGAAACCCGAGCGCCCGCGGGGTGAAGCGCGGCAGGCCGAGGCCGGAAAAATCCGCCCCCGGAATGACAATCTTGAGCGGCATCGTCAGAACTCCGAGTATCCGATCGGCCAGCAGCCGGCGATGGAATAGTTGTTCGGTGGGTAGCGATTGCCGACGAGGCCCGCGATATTCTCGCCGGCGTATTGCCCGCTGCCGCTCGTATAGGAATAAAGGTCGTAGGCCGGCGTATTTTCGCTGTCCGCGATGTTGGACACGCCACCGAATACTGCGCTCGGCGCAATCCAGAACAGGCCATCGGTCGGGATATCGGCGAAGGTCTCGATATCGATGATGGTATCGGCCACGATGGCCACCGAGGCGATCGCAATGCTGACATTGGCCGCCGTCGAAACCCGGATACCCTTGTTCGCAAAGCTCGTGGGCGTATTGACCACCAAGGCGTCCAGCCACTGGAGCGGCGGCACGGGCACATGGAAATGGACGCGCAGGAGGCGCGCCGTCACGCGCTCCACAGCGAGCGGCGACAACGGCCGCCAGCTGCGGCCCTCGCCGATGGCCCGCGCCGCCGCCCTGCCCATGCACTGGCCGAACCAGCGCGAGCCGTTGCTGTTGAGGTGCCCGCTCTTGTCCGGCATCGGGTAGACCGGACCCGCCAGGATCACAGTCGCTGGGTTCTCAAGGGCATAATCCAGCTGCGCCATGCCCACGTGAAGGCCGGGCGCGCCGGCGCTGTCGGCATCCTGCGTGAAGGTGGCCCCGGTCTGGTAGAGCAGCAGCAGCGGCGCCTCGGCTTGCCCAGTGATGGCCTTGATGTCCGCCACCATATCGGCATGAAGCTGCGCCAGCGCCGCCTTGTAGGCCGCCCGCGTGGCCTTGGTGGAGCCCCACGTGGTGGCATAGTCGTATTCGCCCTGCATCCACATGATGGCAGTGACGACATGGGTTTGGGAGGCGCCCGTCGCGGCGGCATGCGCCTGCGTGACGGCCGAAATCAGGCGGCTGTAGCGGTTGGTCGCATCCTGCCCGTTGACCTTGCTCAGCTGCTCGATCGTCTTGCCGGAGACCGCCGGGCACACGACGTTGAAGGAGGGCGGCGCGCCAAGGCTGCGGCGCCCCAGCAGCCATGCGAGCACATGGACCGCCCCGATCGCGGGGCTTTCACCCCGCGCCGCATCGCCCGGCGAGAGCGCGGCAACTTCGGCATCGGTGTAGACCGCCGTCGCGGTGCCCGCCCGGCACTTCGCCACCAGCGGCTGAAACCCGGTGGGCGAAAGCTGGGTGTAGGTGGTGCCGTCCTCTTCCTGCGGCCGCACATCGCCGCCCAGCATGGTGGCGCCGAAGAGCGCCGTCTTGCTCAGGGCCGGCCACGTCTCCTGTCCTGCGGCGAGGGACTGCCCATAGAGGACGATCGTATTGTGATCGGCCATGGGCAGCTGGATATCCGTCATCGGGATATTCATCCACGCCGCCGCCGCCAGCTTGTTCCGCTGGTCGAGCGCCACAATGTCTTGGCCGGAGAGGGGAGACGGGGCGAGATAGAGGGTATCGTCTTCACCGACGCCCATCACCACGTTGCCGGCCTCGTCAGTGATGGCCCAATGATAGTTGGCTTCCGCGCAGAACTCGTGCAGCAGCCCATCGCTACCGGACGGGCTGCCCAGCCGCAGCGAGCGCATGGCGCCCGACACGGCCCGCAGGAGCGGAATGGCGAAGGTGCCATCATCCAGAACAGCCGCGGCGCCGTTGCCGGCATCGTCGCCGATATAGGCGACAGGGGTTTCCCCGGTGCCGATCAGGTCGTGCGGCGCCACAAGGCCCAATGTGCTTTCCGACCCGATCAGCCCGCCGCCGATGCCGGAGACGATGGCCCACAGCGCGGCGATGGCGTCATAGACACCTTCGGCATAGGTGTTCCCGTCGATGTCCGTGGCGGGATATTTCGGGGGGTAGACGGGCGTCACCATGCCATCAACTCCAACTGAAGGATGCTTCGCCGCGCTGCCCCGCGCCGCCGTTCTGCAAGTTGCCGGCGCCACCCGCGCCGCCCGCGCCAACCACGACCGCCATGACGGTGCCCGGCACCAGATCGCCGCGGGCATAGGTCCGCTGGCGCCGCGCGCCGGCGCCCGTGCCCGAGGTGGGGTAGTTCGTGCCCGAGATGGTTCGGAACGCACCGGAAGCGCCGGCGCCGGGAGCTGTGCCCTGCGCGCCGTTTCCGTTGGTGGTCACCGCCGCGCCGCCGGTGCCCGTGGTGCCGACCGCGTTGCCGCCGACGCCAGATGCCATCGTGCCGGTGGGAGCACCACCCGCGTTGCCATTGGAGCCGGTGCCCGCCCCGGAGCCAACACCGCCAAGCCCGCCCGTCGTGGGGCTCGCCGGCACGGGCGAGCCGCCCGCCACCATTCCGTCGAAAGTGGTATCGCCGCCCGCCGTGCCCGCCGGAAAGGTGGTGGTGTTGGTGATGCCGTGCGACCCCGCCGAGCCGCCCACCAGCGTCACCGTCAGGCTGGTCTCATAGTTCGGCACCACGAAATAGAAGCCGCCGTCGTGGTCGTAGACTCGCGAGCCGGGGGCATCGAAGGTGCCCGCCGCCGTCCGCACCAGTTCCGGCGCCTCATCCACGGCCACGATCGAGAACGTCAGATCTTCATTGGGCGTGACCCCGAACACCAGAAGGCGATTCGTTTCTTCGTTTACCGGCCCCCAGAAGATCAGGGAGCCATCCTCCGCCTCGCCGATGGCGGACACCCCCTCGGTATCCCACCCCGATGCGACCGTAACGGTCGCGTCTGGCACCGGCGTCTGCAGGGTGACGGTTTCGTGCCAGCCCATGCCCTCGGTGATCCGGTGGGTTGAAAACGTGCCGTCCTGCCGCCGGATGATGATGCCGACGGGGCCGAGCACGCCCACATCTGCGAGGCTGTCCACCTCGCTCATGTCCGTGATGGCGCCGAAGCTCGCCGCCGTCACATAGATCGCGGCATCGAGCACCAGTCCCGTCACATTGCCGCCGGAGGTGATTTTCGCCTTCACCCGGGCCGAGCCGGCCTGACGGGTGAGCACGTCGTGGGTAAGCCCGATCAGGTCGCCGCGGCGGCAGACGATGGCCTCGGCCGGCGCATCGAAATAGTAATAGGTGCCGCGCGCCACGGCCTGCGCCAGGTCGAAGCGCGCCCGCGCCACGGCCTGCGGCTCGGTCACGATGCCGGAATAGGTGACGTTCTCCAGATTGGCGCCGGTCGCGCCCTCGCGCATCACGACGATCTGCTGTTGCTCGAAGTCGGCGGACTTGTCGGAATAGGTGACGCGGAAGCCATCCGGGAGCCGGGCAAAGGCCCGCTCCCATTTGAAATTCGCGCTGTTGCGCGGTGAGAACACCTGCACCGGCGCGTCCGCGCTGCGGTCCCGGTCCTCATAAACGCCCCACACCTCGCTCTGCGTCGGCCGGGCATAGCCGCAGGAGCCGATCAGCGTCAGCGTCTCCTGAATGCTGGAGCCTTGCACGATCGCATCGCAGGTGTAGCCCTCGGCGGCGCAGCTGTTGCGCCAGTCCAGCAGCGCATCCTCGTCGATCAGGTCCGCCTCGATCGGGTCCGCATTGAGCGATCCCGCCAGGACGAAGCGGTAATGATAGGCGGGATTGCTGGTGGTGACCCACGGGCCGGCAAGATCATCAAGGTCCGGAACCCAGCCGGACGCCAAGACGGAGACATTCTCGATCGCGCGGTTCTTGGCCCTGATGGCGATCAGCGCATCACCGGCCATCTGCACCGGGTGCTGATCCCATTCGGACTGACACCGGATGAAGTAGGCTGACCCGAAGAAGTCATCGTCATTCGGGATCTTGTGAACGCCGCTGGTGGTCTGATATCCGAAATAATCGAACACGCCGACAATGGAATAGCTGTAAGATGTCAGATTGTGCGACTGCTTAGCGATAAGACAGCCGCGCTTGTACTGGATTTCATAGGTCGTCTTCGGGAACAAGTCCGGGTCGAGATAGAAGGTTACGCTGTCGCCCGTCATGTGCGTGTGCAGAACGCCGCTGGCGGCGGTCGTGCCGCTCGAAAGGTAAGGCTGCGTCTTGCTCGGGTCGCTGAAATAGCTGTGCGCCGCCCAGCCGCCGAGGCCGATGGGCGCGACCGTCTGTGCAGGCACCGTGCGATAGGCATAGACCCAGCCCTTGTTCCCGGGCGGGTCCGGCACTGCCGACTCGGTTCCCCAATCGAGGATCACCTCGCCCTTCTTCGGCGGCTGGCGGCGAGAGGAGAACATCACCTCGGGGAGGTTGATCCAGTCCGTTCCCCCGCGCGGCCGGATGCGGAAGCGAAAGGGCATGAGCACAAGGGCGTTTTCGTTGTCCGGGTTGGACGTGCCGATGCCCTGCGGGAAGTCCAGGCGGATGCGCGCCCGATCGGGCGCCTTGCGGGTGGCGACCGTCTGCCATTTCGGAATGCTGTTGGCCGGTGTCGTCTGGTCTTCTAGCTTCGTGACGTTATCGGGGTCGAGCGCGTGCCCGCTCACCTCGCCGGATGCGCCGGTGATGCGCACCTGCCGATCCACGAGGGTCAGGGGCGCGTCACCGCTCCACCCCTCTCGGGTCTCGTATTCCAGATCATCGGCATCCTCGATATCGGCGTCACCGATGCGGATGGCCTCGAGCTTGTGTGGGCCAGCCAGTGCACCGACGATGGACACGAATTCGTCCTGCCCGATCACCTGATAAAAGGGATCGGTGATGAGCGCGGGGAACACGCGGAACGTGCCGAGCACGCGCGGCAAGGGCTCGCCGGGGTCGATCAGGTTGCCCGAAGCGGACGCCGTGCCCTTGTTTTTCGTCTTGCGGTTGGTATCCGGCTCGCTTGGCGGCGCCGTCAGGGCGCCGATGGCGAGGGAGCCCACGAGGCCAACCGCGCCGGCCGCCAGCTGCGCCCCGAATGTGCCGCCCGCGATGATTCCGGGAATGCCGATGCTCGCGATGCCCGCCGTCGCCACCACAAGCGCCAGGGCCGCCACCACGCCGATGATGGACTTTGAGCTGTCCCCGCCATTGCTGTCTCCCGAGCCGCGCGGGCGCAGGTGGAACGTGACATAGGTGGGGTGCTCGGGATCGAGCGAGGGGCGCGGGCGCACGCGGTGCCAGTGCTCGCGCGGGATCACGTTCCCGCTGATCTGCACCTCGCCATGGATCTCGAAATGCTTGGGCAGGCCGGGCGTGGTGGCGACAAGCTCGCCGATGGTCGGCCCGAACGCCTCATAGCGCTGCCCATAGGCCCCGATGAAGGGGCCGCCATAGGCGACGGAATAGACGGGGGTGCCCTCAGGGGGCCGTTCGTGCCTCACGCCAAGGCCTCATGTCGATAGACCGCGATCCGCCGCCAGCGGACTTGCGGCGAACGGGAAACGGGGACGATGACGGCGGACGTGGCCGCCTCCACATGCAGGACGTGGGCGGCATCCACCATGACGCCGACATGCAGGGGCTTGCCGCGCATCACCAGCACATCAAAGGGCCGGGGCGCGCCGGTGACCGGGAGCCAGGGCGCGCCGGCGCTGTCCTCCCGGATGCGCTCGGTCACCCGCGCCACGTCGTGGGCGGAGATCTCGCCATAGGTCGGCAGGTCGATGCCGATCACCTCGCAATAGACGAGGCAAACCAGCCCCCAGCAGTCGCAGCCGGCGCGGTCACGCCCGCCGTCGACGAAAGGGATACCGACATAGGGGGTCGACCACCCGTCCGGAGCCGGATGGCACACCGTCAACGATGTCATGGCGTCAGGTCACCGATAGAGGCCGGGAAACTTGTCCTGCGTGGCAAGGCGTGCCGGGAAGGAGTCCTGCGAATAGTCCCGGCTGATCACGTCGCCGGTGATCATCATGGCGTCCACCGACACGTTGGCGAGGCGCAGGTGGTTCGCGCTGTACTCGACGGGCGGGGCGCCCAATGGCGTGCGCGGGTCGGCCGTCTGGTCGAATTCCGATGCCGCCACCAGATCGAGCCGGAGGCGTGCCGTGGAGGACAGGGCACGCAGCTTGTCGCCGATCGCGCGATCGACGTTCTGCACCTCGATCTGGCACTTCGGTGCGCCCTCGTCATCCGAGAGCAGATGCATCTTGAAGGGGAAGCCGATCCAGTCCTCGCCCTGCCAGGAATAGTCCACGCCGTCGCTGGCCACCCGGATCGGGGCGGCAAGGTCGTCATGATCGATGGTGAGGAAAGCGATGATCGCCTCGCCACTCTCCTGCAGCAGAAGGGCGCGCCGGAAGGCGCCGGAGATCGCGCGGGACATTAGGGCATCTTTCGCCAGCTGAACGACAGGCGGTGCCGGTTATAGCCCTCAAGTCGCGCGGAGGGCTGACCCTCGAACCGCCATTGGGACAGCACCCCTGTCACCGGGTGGGCAAGCGAGAAGGACAGGGCGCCATCCTTGATGTCGGTCTGCCAGAAGATCCAGAACGTCGTCAGCTGTGCGTCCGTGAAATAGAAGCTGCCCGAGACCAGATAGGTCCGCGCCGTGCTGCGGCGGCGCGAGATGGGCGGCCCCACCTCAGGGGTAAAAGAGATGATGTTCGGCTGCGGCGATTCCTCCCAATCATCCCGATCCGGGGTCTGCGGAAGGCTGGCAGGCCACGCGGGGAAAGCCATGGTCAGCCCCTCTTCGTGGTCGCGGGGGTGAGCCCGTACCGGCCTCTGTTGCCCTTGTCCGCGACGCCACGGGCGGTGTTCTTGTTCATGGCCTTGCCCACCACCAGTTCGATGTAGCGGTCACTGCCAACGCTGGTTTCCTTCACCTGCGCACGCTCCTGACCGTAATTCTTCACATCGACGTAGGTATTCCCGGCCTGCTGCAGGACGGCCTGCCGCCCGGCATTGATCTGCGCCCCCAGGGCGCGCATCTGCGCGGCGGTAAAGACCCCCTCATCGGGCTTGATGATGGCCCGCATTTCCCCCGCCATGAGGCCGAAGGGGTCGCGGCCGGTATGGAAGCGCGGGGCATTGGCGTAGAGGGACGGGTCATCGCGCCGGTAGAAGGTGGCCTCTCCCGCGCCAGGCACGCCGCCCGCATGGGAGCCGGCCACGTAGGTTGCGCCCGTCGTGGTCCCGACGGTTCCCCCGCCGAACCCGAAGTTGCCGATCAGCCCGCCGAACGCTTGCGCCACCAGCTGTTTCGAGGCCATCTCGATCAGCTGCGACGCGATGCGCTTGAGCATATTGTTGAGCGCTTCGGCCGCGCTTGTGCCGTTCATCAGATCCTGCGCGAAACCGGACAGGGCCGATGACGCCAGATCCTGCGTCTGCGAAAGCGTCTGATTGAGCCGCATAGCCGCGGCGTCGGCGGAGTTCAGATTGACCGCAAGGCCCGCCGAGCGCTGGGCCGAGGCAATTTGACGGTCGCCATCAGTTCGGCCGAGCTGGTCGCGCTCGAACTGGATATCGGACCGGAACTTGGCTTCCGCGGCGAGGCGCACCCCTTCGGCGGCGGCGGCATTCTTGGCCTGCATGAGGGCAAGCTGGCGCTCATCGAAGCTTGTGCCATTGGCCTCGGCCTCCCGGCGCAGATCCCATTCCGCCTGAAAATTGGCGCGCAGCCGGTCCTGTTCGTCGGCCGTCTTGCCGATCAAGTCGATTTCCAGTTGGCGCTGCGCCAGCGCTTGTCGGGACGCGAAATCGCGCTCGCGGGCCGACTGGGCAAGGCCTGCATAGGTCTGCGCCTGCGCCTTCAGCCGCGTGTCTTCAGCCTGCGCCGCCGCCGCCGCGTCGCCGGCGCCCTGTTTCTTCGCCCGGAATGCGTCCAGCGCCGCCTGCGCGTTCGCGCGTTCCGCCGCATTGCTGGCATTGACGACGGCAATCTCAAGCTCGCGCTCCCGGCGCAACTGCTCCGATACCGCAAGCAAATTGCCGTTGGCATCCGTAATCGCCCTGATCTGGTTGCCGACGCCTTCCAGATCCATCAAGTACTGGTCGGTGTTGTTTTTCGGGTTGTCGAGGCCCGCCCGGAGCTGCGCCTGCAACTTGGTCAGGCGCTCCAATTCCTCGATCTGAGGGTTGAGTGCCCGGCTGGCGTCGTCCGCCTCCTTGGCCGTGCGGTCCTGCCGAGCCTTGTCCGCCCGGTTTCGCTCCTGTGCCAGCGCCTTTTCGGCCGCATCCACAGCGGCTTCCAACTCAGCAATGCGCCGGTCCTGATCCCACGGCGTGAAAAAGCTGCCGCTGGCCTTCTGCGCCTTCGCCGCCTCAAGCTGTTTACGCAGGTCGTCGACGTACTGTTGGTTAATGGGCGCGCCATTGACGAGACGGGCCACGCCGCGGCCCAGCCTGTCATAGACCCAGCCAACCTGCCTCCCCACCTCGCCCCAGGCGCGGGCGTTGGCGGTCAGCTTGTCGGTAGCATCGGGCAGGCTACCGCGCAGATCCTTCAGCAGGAGGCTTGCCGCCTCCTCCGCGCGATTCTGCGCCAGAAGAGACCGAGCACTCTCCCGGGTCTGGGCCGTCAGAAAATTGAACTGGCGATCCAGATCGTCGATGACGCGGATGGGATCAGCAAAGGCTGTCGCAAGCTGCTTTGCCGCATCGGG
>JAYSCE010000106.1:0-10391 GCA_041915035.1 Xanthobacter sp. | reverse complement strand
TCTTCGCCACCTGCTCGGCATTGGAGGAGGCGAGCTTGCCACGGCCGATGAACAGGCTGTCCTCCAGTCCCACCCTCACGTTGCCGCCCATCATGGCCGCCTGCGTGGCGAATGGCATCTGATGGCGGCCGGCGGCGAGCACCGAGAAGTAATAGTCCTTGCCGAACAGCTTGTCGGCCGTGCGCTTCATGAACATCAGGTTGTCCATGTCCGGCCCGATGCCGCCGAGAATACCGAAGATAAGCTGCAGGAACACCGGCGGCTTGAACCAGCCCTGGTCGAGGCAGTGGGCGAGATTGTAGAGGTGGCCCACGTCGTAGCACTCATGCTCGAACTTGGTGCCGTGCTCCTCGCCCAGCATCTTGTAGATGCGCTCGATGTCGCCGAACGTGTTGCGGAAGATGAAGTCCTTCGTGCCGGTGAGATAGGGCTCCTCCCACTCGTGCTTCCAGTTGGAATAGCGCTTCGCCAGCGGGTGCAAGGCGAAGTTCATGGAGCCCATGTTCAGCGAGCACATCTCGGGCGCGGCCTTGAGCGGCGCGGCGAGGCGATCCTCCACCGTCATGTTCAGGCCGCCGCCGGTGGTGATGTTGATCACCGCATCCGTCGCCTGCTTGATGCGCGGCAGGAATTCCATGAACACGGCCGGATCGGGCGTCGGGCGCCCGTCCTTCGGATCGCGGGCGTGTAGGTGCAGGATGGCGGCGCCGGCCTCCGCCGCCGCGATCGCCTGCTCGGCGATCTCGTTGGGCGTGATGGGCAGCGCGTCCGACATGGTGGGCGTGTGAATGCCGCCCGTCACCGCGCAGGTGATGATGACCTTGCTCAAGACATGTCTCCGCGAAAATGCGTTCAATCGGGAAGGATGGCTACGGCGCGCGTCCAGCCGGCGGAGGCGGCGCGCACCTTCACCGGGAAGCAGCTGATGGTGAAGCCGGTGGAGGGCAGCGCCTCGAGATTGTGGAGCTTCTCGATCTGGCAATAGCCCTTCTCGCGCCCGGCCTTGTGGCCCTCCCAGATCAGGGAGGCATCGCCCGTCTCGGCGAAGCGGCGGGCCGTGAAGGAGAAGGGCGCGTCCCAGCTCCAGCCGTCCGTGCCGACGACGCGCACGCCCTGGTTCACCAGATGGAGCGTCGCGTCCCGGCCAAAGCCGCAACCCTTGTCCACGTAGTCGGCCTGGCCATAGGCGATGCCGGCGGCGGTGTTCGCCACCACGATGTCGAGGGGGCTCAGGGTGTGGCCGATGCGCGCCAGCTCCGCGTCGATCTCGGCCGGCGTCACCACATGGCCGTCGGGCAGGTGCCGGAAGTCCAGCTTCACGCCGGGGCGGAAGCACCAGTCGAGCGGGATCTCGTCGATGGTGATGGCGCGGGCCCCGCCGTCCATGGTGGGGTGATAGTGCCAGGGGGCATCCACATGGGTGCCATTGTGAGTGGAGATGTGCGCCGTCTCCACCGCCCAGCCCATGCCATCGGGAAGCTGCTCGGGCGTGAGGCCGGGGAAGGCGGCGCAGAGGGTGGCCGCGGTTTCCGTGTGGACGGAATAGTCGATGCGGACCCGCTGGAAGGGCGGGTCGGCGGGCACGTCGTTTTCCAGCGGAATGGAGATGTCGACGAATCTTGGCACGGCGTCTCGTCCTCCCGGCCCCGAGCGTGAGCATCGCTCTTGCAGGCTTCGTTTTGTACAGTCGTACAGGTTATTGTACGGTTGTACAAGATGGGGTGGACGGGGCGCCGGCTTTGCCGCCTTGCGTATGACACCGCGGCTGGTGCGGATGCAGCGGCAACGCTAGAAAAGGCTCATGGAGACGAAGAAGAAGACATCCACCGCCAGGCGCTCCGGCTCGCCGTCCGGGCGCGGGAAAGGCGCGCGCCGCTCGGCGGTCGCGCCCGGCGACCCGCAGCGGCCCGATCGCCGGCAGGACATTCTGGCCAGCGCGGAATGTCTCTTTGCCGAAAGGGGCTATGCCGCGGTCTCGGTGCGCGACATCGCCGCCCGCGCCGGCGTGCCGGTGGCGCTCGTGGGCTATTATTTCGGTCGCAAGCCGGAATTGCTCGCCACCGTCTTCGCCCACCGCCAGGCCAATCTGGAGGAGCGCATTTCCCGCATCCGCGAAATCGGGGCGCGTGGCCCCGGAGAGGGGCGGGTCGCGGAGATCGTCACGGCCTGGGCGGAACCGGTGGTGCGGCTGCACGGCTCGGCGAGCGGCGACAGCTTCTCCCTGCTGGTCGCCCGCACGGCCTGGGACCCCGGCCCGGAAGCCACCGAGACCATCAAGCGCTTCTATGATCCGCTGGTCCGCGCCTTTCTGGAGGCCATGGCCGTCGCGCTTCCCGATTGCCCGCACGACCGGCTGCTCTGGGCCTACGAGTATGCGGTCGGTGCCCTCTTGATGTACGTGGCCGACAAGCGCATCGAACGCTTGTCCGACGGGCGGGCGACGGCGGGCGATCCGGCGCTGTTCGAGGATTTCGTGAGGTTCGTCACCGCCGGCCTTGTGGCGATGTGCGGTTCTCCTCCGGCGGCGCCTGCCGGTGCGGGCGCGGTCCGGCGTGGGCCGCCGGGCTAGATGTTGCGGAACGTCGGCCGGCGTTTTTCCGCGAAGGCGTTCATCCCCTCGCGCCTGTCCTCAAGGGCAAAGGTGGCATAGAGGAGCCTGCGTTCCACATAGAGGCCCTCCTGGAGGTGCGTCTCATAGGCCTGGTTCACCGCCTCCTTGGCGAGGCGGGCCACGGGCCGGGATGAGCCGGAAATCTTGGCGGCGATCGCCACCGCCTCGGCGACATGGGTGCCGGCCGGCACCACGCGGCTGACCAGGCCCATCGCCTGCGCCTCTCCGGCGGACAGCGCCCGGCCGGTGAGGATCATGTCCATGGCCACGGCCTTGCCGACGATGCGCGTGAGCCGCTGGGTTCCGCCCGCGCCGGGAATGATGCCGATGGTGGTTTCCGGCAGCGCGAACCGCGCGGTCTCCGACGCGATGATGATGTCGCACATCAGGGCCAGCTCGCAGCCCCCGCCGATGGCATGGCCCGACACCGCCGCGATGGTGGGCTTGCGGACCCGCGAAAGTCCTTCCCAGGTGGCGGTGATGAGCTGTTCCTCGTAGACCTCGGCGAATGTCTTGTCCTTGATTTCCTTGATGTCGGCCCCGGCGGCGAAGGCCCGTTCCGAGCCGGTGACGACGATGGCGCCGATGGCGGGGTCGGCGTCGAAGGCGCCCGCCGCGTGGGACAGCTCGGCGGTGATCCGGCTGTCGAGCGCATTCAGCGCCTCGGGTCGGTTGAGGGTGATGATGCCGACGGCGCCGTCCGTGGCCGTGAGGATGCTCTCGTAGGTCATGGGATGCTCACGAAATCAGGATCTGGGTGGGGCGGGCAGACTCCGTCCCGCCGGCATGGCGCGCCCGAGCATGTCATGCAGGACGGGACCGGCGACGCCGCCTTTGTCAGAACGACGGCCTGCAGGGCTCTTCGAATAAGAAATATATTGTCATAATGTCTCGCGGACAAGTCGGCTCCTCTCGCAATCGTAGCGATGTGGATGCCGATAAGCGGTCTTCGCTCGATCGCTTGCGGGGCGGTCCCATCGTGAATATATATGACAATATATTTGCATAGAAGCGGGAGGGAACGTCATGGCTCTGGATCCGGGAACCCTGTCCCAACTCATCGAAGCGATCCGCCGTTTCGTCGATGAACGGCTGATCCCCGCCGAGGCGGAGGTGGCTGAGAGCGACGCCATTCCGGCCGAGATCGTGGCCGGCATGCGGGATCTCGGCCTGTTCGGCCTCACCGCGCCCGAGGAGTTCGGCGGCCTCGGCCTCACCATGGAGGAGGAGGTTCTGGCCCTGTTCGAGCTGGGCCGCGCCGCTCCCGCCTTCCGCTCCCTATTCGCCACCAATGTGGGCATCGGCATGCAGGGCATCGCCATCGACGGCACGCCCGAGCAGAAGGCGAAATACCTGCCCGGCCTTGCCTCCGGCGACATTATCGGCTCGTTCGCCCTCACCGAGCCGGACGTGGGGTCGGATGCGGGCGCGGTGCGGACCACGGCGCGGCGCGAGGGCGACGCCTATGTGCTGAACGGCACCAAGCGCTTCATCACCAATGCGCCTCACTCCAGCCTGTTCACCGTCATGGCGCGCACCGACCCGGCCCAGAAGGGCGCGGCCGGTGTATCGGCATTTGCCGTGGAGCGCGGCACGCCGGGGCTTTCCACCGGCAAGCCGGAAAAGAAGATGGGCCAGCAAGGCGCCCATGTGTGCGACGTGATCTTCGAGGATTGCCGGGTGCCGGTATCTGCGCTCATCGGCGGGATCGAAGGGCAGGGCTTCAAGACGGCCATGAAGGTGCTCGACAAGGGGCGCCTACATATCGCGGCAGCCTGCGTCGGCCTGTCCGAGCGCATCCTCGACGACATGCTCGCCTATGCGGTGGGGCGCCGGCAGTTCGGCCGGCCGCTGTCCGACTTCCAGCTCCTCCAGGCCATGTTTGCCGATTCGAAGGCGGATGCCTATGCGGCCCGCTGCATGGTGCTGGACGCGGCCCGGAAACGGGATGCGGGCGAGGATGTGAGCGTGGAAGCCTCCTGCGCCAAGATGTTCGCCTCTGAGGCGGTGGGACGCATCGCCGACCGCAACGTGCAGGTCCATGGCGGCAACGGCTATATCCGCGAATACCGCGCCGAGCAGCTCTATCGGGACGCGCGCCTGTTCCGGATCTACGAGGGCACCACCCAGATCCAGCAGATCATCATCGCCAAGGCCCTCACCGCCGAGGCGAAGGCACGCGCCGGACTCTAGGCGCCGGTGCGGGGGTGGCGGCCCGCACCTCCTCCTCGTGGCGGGCGGAGGCTTCCGGGTCGAGGGCCTTGAAGTTGGTCAGCATCTTGTCGAGATAATGGATCATGTGGATCCGGTCCTCGGTGGAGAAGCCGGCAAGGGCTGCGTCGTAATAGTCGGCGATCACGGGGCGCATGTTGGCGTCCCACAGGCTGCGCCCCTTGGGGGTCAGGCGAATGAGCCGCGAGCGGTTGTCGTTGGCGTCGACCGTCCGCTCCACATAGTCCATGGCCTCGAGCCGCTGCAGCACGCCGGCGAGATTCTGCCGGGTGACCAGCAGGAAGGCGGCAAGGTCGCCCACCGCCACCCCTTCCGCGAAAGCCGGGCGGGTCAAGGCGCCAAGCACCGCCCACTGCTGGGTGGTGATCTCGTAGTCGTCCAGCGCCCGTGTCCCGGTCTTATGCAACATGTTGGCGCATTGATAGAGCCGGAAGAAGAGCCTGTTGCTCAAGCCCGGCGAAATGCCCCGCGAACCGCCGCCATCCTTTGTCATGCCTGCACTCTGACTGCGCCGCACGGTGCGGTCAAGGGCGACTGCTGCGGCGCAATAATGGAAATATATTGACATAAAAATACAAATGCCCCTAGATTGAATGTACGGAGTTCGGCGCAGTTTCGGGGATGTCGTTCTCGCTCCATGGGCAATAACGGAACGGTTCTCGTCGTTTCGGTCCCGGCTTGCGATTTGGAAGAGGTGCCGTCGTGCGAGGCTTGAAAGGCAAAGTTGTTGTTGTAACTGGGGGCGGCGGCGGTATCGGGTCTGCCACCTGTCGCCGCTTCGCCGAGGACGGCGCGCGCGTCATCGTGGCGGACATTGGCGCCGCCGCGGCGGAGAAGGTGGTGGAGGGGATCAGGGCTGGCGGCGGCGAGGCGATCGCCCTGGTGGTCGATCTCACCGATTACGATGCCGTCGCGCAGGCGATCGCCGCGGTGGAGGCCGATTTCGGCCCCATCGACATCCTCGTGAACAATGCGGGCTGGGACCTGTTCGTCCCCTTCCTGAAGTCGGAGCCCGACTTCTGGTCGAAGATCATCGATATCAACCTGCGCGCCGTGCTGAACATCACCAGGCCGGTGCTGGCCTCCATGGTCGCCCGCGGACAGGGTGGACGCATCGTGTCCATCGGCTCGGACGCCGGGCGGGTCGGCTCGTCCGGCGAAGCGGTCTATGCCGCCTGCAAGGCCGGCGTGATCGCCTTCATGAAGACGCTGGCGCGCGAGAATGCTCGCCACGGCATCACCTTCAACACCGTCTGCCCCGGGGTGACCGAGACGGCGATGCTGGAGAGCTTCATGGAGGCAGCCGGCGACAAGGAAAAGCTGCGCACCGCCTTCACCCGCGCCGTGCCGCTCGGCCGCCTCGGCAAGCCCGAGGATCTGCCCGGCGCCATCCTGTTCCTGTCCAGCGACGACGCCGCCTTCATCACCGGCCAGGTGATCTCGGTCTCCGGCGGTCTGACCATGCACGGCTGAGGATCAATCATGAACTATACGGATATCCTCTACGAAATCCGCGGCGGCGCCGCCTGGATCACCATCAACCGGCCGGACAAGTACAACGCCTTCCGCGGCCACACTGTGGACGAGCTGATCCACGCCTTCCAGACCGCCGGCTGGGACCGCAAGGTGGGCGTGATCGTGCTCACCGGTGCCGGCGACAAGGCCTTCTGCACCGGTGGCGACCAGTCGGCCCACGACGGGCAGTATGACGGGCGCGGCGTCATCGGCCTGCCCATCGACGAACTGCAAAGCCTCATCCGCGACGTGCCGAAGCCGGTGATTGCCCGTGTGAACGGCTTCGCCATCGGCGGGGGCAATGTGCTGGCCACCGTCTGCGACCTCACCATCGCGTCCGAGAAAGCGCAGTTCGGGCAGGTCGGCCCCAAGGTGGGCTCGGTCGATCCGGGCTTCGGCACCGCCTATCTCGCCCGCGTGGTGGGCGAGAAGAAAGCGCGCGAGATCTGGTACCTCAACAAGCGCTATACCGCCGCCGAGGCCCTCGCCATGGGTCTCGTCAATGCGGTCGTGCCCCACGAGGACCTCGACGCCGAGGTGGACCGCTGGGTGGCCGAGTTGATGGAGCGTTCGCCCACCGCGCTCGCCCTCGCCAAGGTGTCCTTCAACGCCGACAGCGAGAGCATCCGTGGCATCTCCGCCCTCGGGATGCGGGCGCTGAGCCTCTATTACGACACCGACGAAAGCAAGGAAGGCGGCGTCGCCTTCCGCGAGAAGCGCAAGCCCGACTTCCGCAAGTTCGGCAAGTAGCGCGCCGTCTCCGTTGTCCGGTCCTGTCTCCCCCAAGGGGCGCAAGAGGCAGGACGGCTCCGCCACGTCGTCCGTCAGGGCGGCGGCGTGGCGGACCGGGTCCGGAGGGGATGGGCTCCGGCAGCAAGAAGAAGCACCCAGGAAACCAAGGCAGGCAAGCCATGACTCCCACGGCGTATCCAACGGTTTTCGATACCGAAGACCTCGTCGCCCTGCGCGATCTCGCCGCAAAATTTGCCGCCGACAAGCTCGCCCCCGGCTACAAGGAGCGCGAGCGCACCGGCACGTTCGGCGCGGAGCTGGTGCGCGAGATGGGCAGCCTTGGCCTCATCGCGCCCGAACTGCCCGAGGAATTCGGCGGCAGCGGCGCGGGCTCCATCTATTCGGGTGTCATCATCGAGGAAATCGCCAAGGGCGACTTCAACTTCGGCTATATCAACGTCCTCGCCTCCCTCAACGGCCAGATCCTCGCGAACTTCGCCAATCCCGAGATCAAGCGCCACTGGCTGCCGAAGCTGACCGCCGGCGAGATCCTGCTGGCCATCGCGCTCACCGAGCCGCGCGGCGGCTCCGATGCGGCCAATCTGGGCCTGCGGATGGAGCGCGACGGCGACCATTACGTCATCAACGGCGAGAAGACCTCCATATCGGCCGCCGACCAGGCCGCCGCCGCCGTCGTCTTCGCCCGCACCGGGCGGCCGGAGGACAAAGCGCACGGCGTCTCCGCCATCTTCGTGCCCATGGACACCCCCGGCATCTCGACGACCCGCTTCACCGACCTCGGCCAGCACGCGATCGGCCGCGGCTCCATCTTCTTCGACAATGTCCGGGTGCCGGCCGATCACCTGCTCGGGGCGGAGAACAAGGGCTTCGTGCAGGTGATGCAGGGCTTCGATTTCTCCCGCTCGCTCATCGGCCTGCAATGCCTCGGAACGGCCCGCCAGTCTCTCAACGAGGCGTGGGCCTACATCGGCGAGCGGCGCGCCTTCGGCAAGCCGCTGGCGTCCTTCCAGGGCATCACCCATCAGCTCGCCGACTTCGACACGCGCGTCGAGGGGGCCCGGCTGCTGAGCTACAACGCGCTGTGGCTCAAGGACAACGGACTGCCCCACGTGGCGGAGGCGGCGATGGCCAAGTGGTGGCCGCCACTGCTCGCCTATGAGGCGATCCACGCCTGCCTGCTGATCCACGGCCACGCCGCCTATTCCACCGAACTGCCGTTCGAGCAGCGCCTGCGCGACGTGCTGGGCCTCCAGATCGGAGACGGCACCGCGCACATCATGAAGAACATCATCGCCCGCGAACGGGCGGGTCGGGTCGCGGTCAACGGCTGATCCGGCGACAGGGGAGGGAACCATGCAATTCGACGCCGTGCTCATCGAGCCCCGCCGCGCCCGGATGGAGGCGGAAGGCTTCTGGCCGGGCAAGACCCTGCTCGACTATTTCGAGATTTGCCTCGCCGAAAAACCGGATGCCGTGGCTGTCCTGACCGTTCTGACGGGCACGGGCACGCGGCGCGAGCTGACCTATGCCGAAATCGACCGCCTCGCCTGGCGCGCCGCCGCCGGGCTGCGCCGCCTCGGCCTCGGCAAGGACGATGTGCTGTCCTGCCAGTTGCCGAACGGCTGGGAATTCGTAGTGCTCTACATCGCCTGCCTCAGGCTGGGCGTCGTCTTCAACCCGGTCATGCCCATCTTCCGCGAGCACGAGCTGTCCTTCATGCTCCGCCACGGCGAGACCAAGGTGTTCGCCGTTCCCCGCATCTTCCGCGGCTTCGACCATGAGGCGATGGCGCACCGCCTGAAGGCGGACCTGCCCGACCTGCGCCACCTCGTGGTGGTGGGCGGGGAGGGGGCTGACGCGTTCGGGGCGTCGCTCCTCGACCCCGCGCTCGATGCGGAGGTGCCCGCCGTCCGGGAGGTCAGCGCGCGCGACCGCAGCGACGCCAACGCGGTCTGCCAGCTCATCTACACCTCGGGCACGACGGGTGAGCCCAAGGGGGTGATGCACACCGCCAACACCATGTATTCCAACCTCGTCGCCTATGCGCAGCGGCTCGCTCTCGGCGCGTCGGACGTGGTGCTCATGGCGTCTCCCATGGCCCATCAGACCGGCTTCATGTACGGCCTGCTGATGCCGTTCATGCTGAAGGCCCGCATGGTGCTGATGGACAGCTGGGACAAGGCGCTCGCCGCGCGGCTCATTGCGCAGGAGGGCGTCACCTTCACCATGGCCTCGACGCCCTTCCTCATGGACACAACCAATACCGTCGAGGAACTGGGCACCGATTCATCTTCCCTCCGCATCTTCCTGTGCGCCGGCACCGCCATACCCGGCGTGCTGGTGGAGCGGGCCCGGAAGGTCCTGGGCACCAAGATCATCTCCGCCTGGGGCATGACGGAAAACGGGGCGGTGACGCTCGCTTCCCCCTCGGACCCCGACGAGCGCTCCATCAACACCGATGGCTTCGTGCTGCCCGGCATGGAGCTGCAGATCCGCGGTGCCGACGGTTCCGTGCTCGCGGCCGGACAGGAGGGCGCGCTCTACGTGCGCGGCTGCTCCAATTTCGGCGGCTATCTGAAGCGCCCGCAGTGGAACGCCACCGATGCCGAAGGCTGGTTCGACACCGGCGACATCGCCCGGATGGACGAGCAGGGCTACATCCGCATCTGCGGGCGGACCAAGGATGTCATCATCCGCGGTGCCGAGAACCTGCCGGTGGTCGAGATCGAGGCGGTGCTCTACAAGCACCCGGACATCCAGCAGGTGGCCATCGTCGCCTATCCGGACGAGCGCCTCGGCGAGCGCGCCTGCGCCTTCATCGTGCCGAAGGCCGGCAAGACCTTCAGCTTCGAGGAGATGGTCGCCTTCCTCGATCGCCAGCATCTCGCCAAGCAATACTATCCCGAACGGATCGAGGTGCGCGACCAGCTGCCCTCCACCGCCTCCGGCAAGATCCAGAAGTTCGCTTTGCGGACCCTGCTGCGCGAGGAATTCGAGAAGTCACGCGCCTGATGCCTCTCGCGCGCCCTGGCACGCCGTCCGTGTCAAATGCGCGCCGGGCGCGCTCCCCTCATGTGTGCAGGTGAGGCCGCCATGCCCGGACCCGTCCATTGCATCTTCGACGAGGGCATTGCTCTCGTCACCATCGACAATCCTCCGGTGAACGTCACGTCCCTCGCCGTGCGGCAGGGGCTTGCCGTCGCGCTCGATGCCGCCGAGGCCGAGGGCGTGCGGCGGGTGGTGCTGACGGGCGCCGGAAAGACCTTCGTCGCCGGCGCGG
>JAYSCE010000105.1:1245-10420 GCA_041915035.1 Xanthobacter sp. | reverse complement strand
CCGCGGGTGGTCTCCCAGGCCGGCGGGGCGGCGGATAGCGCCTTCGCGCGGCGCCTCCAGGCGCAGACGCGTGCCGCCGCGCGGGTGGGTGGGAAGCGGCTCGGCGGCCTCGCCGTGCCGCCCATCGCCGAGCCGGAGCAGTGCGCGGACGCCATCCACCGCGCGCTGGACGAGGGCCATAAGGGCGTCGCGCTGCCCACCTCGGCTGCGGGGCGCCCGTTGGACGATCCGGCGTTTGAAGCCATGTGGGCGGAGTGCGCGCGGCAGGGCTGCATCGTGTTCATGCACCCCACCTCCGGCGTGGACCGGCCGGCGTTCGGCAGCTTCACCATGCTGCAACTGGTGGGCTGGCCATCCGAGACGGCGCTGTGCGTGGCCCGCCTCATCTTCGCCGGGGTGCTGGAGCGCAATCCGGGATTGAAGCTGGTGCTGGCCCATGGCGGCGGCACACTCCCCATGCTCGCCGGCCGGCTGGACCTTGCCTATGAGGCGCCGCTCTATGAGGCGAACCCGGCGTGCCGGGCGCACATTAGCCGGCCGCCCTCCCACTATCTTGGCCAGATCTATTACGACACGGTGGTGGCGCACCCGACCGTGCTGGACTTCCTTCTGAATCTGGTCGGACCGGAACAGGTGATCTTCGGCACCGACTTCCCATTCGAGATCGGCGATGCGGAAGGCGTAAAAGCCCTCGCCGCGCTGGACCGGCAAAGCGCGGAGGTGCGCGACCGCGTGCTCTCCAACGGCGCACGGCTGATGGGCTTGGGATAAGCCGCCGGGCCTATGGGACCGGCGCCACCTTCGTGGGTCCTGCGCCCGCCTGAGTGGAGATCCAAAGGCCAGCGAGGATGGCCGCGCCGCCGACCATCTGCATCGGCGTGATCGTCTCGCCCAGAAGCGTCGCGGAGAGCCCGACCGTCGCCAGGGGCGAGAAATAGAGGAACGGACCGGCGCGCGCCGCGCCCACCCGCGCGGCGCCATAGATCCAGAACAGGTTGCCGAGCAGCGTCGGTCCGGCCGCGATGTAGAGCACCGTCAGGGTCACGGGCTCCACCTTGAGCCCGTTGGTGAAGGGATCCTGCCCGCCGAGGCAGAGAAACACCGCGTAGACGGGACAGAAGACCAGCACGAAGCCGGCGAGCGCGGTCAGCGCCGTCAGGCTCAGGGCCGAGATGCCGATGGGGTTCTGCCCGAGGCTGTAGGTGTAGAAGGCGAAGAGCACGGCGGCGGTGATCGAGCAGAGATTTCCGGCGCCGAAATGAAAGCCCGCGAAACCCGTGGGCATCCCCTTCATCAGCACGAGCGTGACCCCCGCCATGGCGATGAGGATGCCGGCGATCTGTGCGAAGCGGGGCCGCGCGCGCCCGACGAAGGTGGCGATCAGCAGCACCCAGATGGGTGTCGTGGCATTTAGGAGACCGACCTCCAGCGCCGGGCTCAGATAGGCGCCGGCATAGAGGCTCACCGAGAAGAGGCCGACACCCACCAGCCCCAGCAGCGCGATGCGCCCGGCGTTGCGGCGGATCGCGCGGCGCTCTCGCAGCAGACCGGGCAGCGCGATGGGCAGCAGCAGGACGAGAGCGATCGCCCAGCGCCAGAACACCAGCGAGGGCAGCGGCAGGGCGTCATGGATCGCCCGCGCCGCCGCGTGGTTGCTGCCCCACAGGAGGGCCGTGGCCAGAAGGGCGAGGATGGCGGAAAGGGGTGCCTTTCCCTGCGCCGCCACCTCAGTGGCCGGAGCCGCCACCGCCGCGCTGCGACACGTGCCAGGGCAGCAGCAGGCGCTCGCACGCCTCGACCACGAAGAACAGCGCCGTGCCGAGCAGGCCGAGCAGCATGAGGCAGACGAACACGCGCGGCGTGTCGAACTGCCCTTGCGCGGTGAGGATGGCAAAGCCCAGGCCTTCGGAGCCGGCCACGAACTCGCCCACGATGGCGCCCACCAGCGCGAAGGAGATCGCCACCTTCAGGCCCGCGAAGATGCTCGGCAGGGCATTGGGAAAGCGGATCTTGCGCAGGATGTCGAAGGACGATGCGCGGCTGGCGCGCGCAAGGTTCACCATGTCCGGATCCACCGACCGCAGGCCCAGCACCGCATCGATGACGACGGAGAACAGTGCCAGCATGAGCGCGATGGCGATCTTCGGCTCGACGCCGGTGCCCATCCAGATCACGAACAGCGGCGCCAGCGCCACCTTCGGCACGCTGTTGAGCGCGACGAGGAGCGTATAGACCGTGCGCTCGATGAATTTGGAATGGACGATGCCCACCGCCAACGCGAGCCCCAGCACCACCGCGAGGCCGAACCCCGCGAGGGTGGTGTAGAGCGTGAAGGCCGACATCTGGAGGAAATAGCCCGGCGAGAGCAGGAACTCCTGCCAGATCACGCTCGGTGCGGGCAGGATGATGGGCGCCGGCTTGAAGACATAGACCGCCGCCTCCCACAGGATGAGGACCGCGGCGAGCAGGCCCACCACCATGCCCGCCTCCACCAGCGAAGTTGGCAGGCGCTGAGGCATGGGCGGATCGAGGGTCTCGGTGGCGCTATCGCCGGAGGTGCCGTTCCCGGAGGCGATCATGGGGCATCGTCCTTCAGCACGCCGAGGCTGGCGAATAGGTGGCGGACATGGGCGACATAGCGGCCGAACTCGGCGCTCTCGCGCATGGCGAGATGCCGGGGTCGGGGCAGGTCGATGTCGATGATCTCGACGATCCGGCCCGGGTTGCGGTCCATCATGACCACCCGGTCGGAGAGGAAGATGGCTTCCGTAATACCGTGGGTCACGAAGACCACGGTCTTGCGCGTGTCCTGCCAGATGCGCGCGAGCTCGAGGTTCAGGTCGTCTCGCGTCATGGCGTCCAGGGCGCCGAACGGCTCGTCCATGAGCAGGAGCTTGGGATCGCAGAGCAACGCCCGGCAGATGGCCGCGCGCTGGCGCATGCCACCGGAGAGCTCCCAGGGATGGCGGCTCTCGAACCCGCCGAGACCGAAGCGCCCCAGCAGCGCCAGCGCGCGTTCCCGCACCGCCGGGCCCTTGAGCCCGGCGAACTCTGCGGTGATGAGCACGTTGTCGAGAATGGTGCGCCAGTCCAGCAGCACGTCGCGCTGGAAGACGATGCCCATGTTCTGCGGCGGCCCCTTGAGGGCTTGGCCCTCCACGGCGATCGTCCCGGCGCTCGCGTCCTCCAGCCCGGCGATGCACTTGAGCAGCGTGGACTTCCCGCAGCCGCTGGGCCCGAGGATGGAGACGAACTCTCCCTCCCTGACCTCAAGGCCGATGCCTTTCAGCGCGGTGACCGGTCCGCGGGGGGAGCCGTACGTCTTGCGGACGCCGGAGATCGAGAGATAGGCCATCGTCGTGGCATCCGTCCTCGAGGCGACGTGGGCGTTCACTGAATGAACTCGTTGGTGAAGTAGGTGGCGGGGTCCGTGCCGGGCTTGATGGCGCCTGCGTCCACCGCCGACTTCGCCGCCTTGGCCCAGTCGTCCGGCGACTGGTAGCCGATGGGCTTGCCCTTGGTGTTGGGCGTGTCGAAGAAGTCGATGGTGAGCTTGATCTGGTCCGCCAGCACCTTCTTGTCCAGCTTGGCGTTGGGGCGCTGCTTGATGATGGCGTCCGCCGCCTCGTCGATATGGCCGTCGCGGATGTAGGCCCACGCCTTCTGCTGCACCTCGACCAGCTTCTTCAGCGCCTCCTTGCGGCTCTCGATGGTCTTCTCGGTGGCGATGAGGCCGTAGCTGGGGAAGGTGATGCCCACATCTTCGGCAAGGATCGCCTTGGAGGGGCGATTGGCGGCGGCGACGGGGATGGCGGAGGGCTCGGTGGACATCAGGCCGTCGGCCCGCTTGGCGGTGTAGGTGCCCCACACGGCGGCCGGATCCACGAACATCACGTTGACCGTGGTGCGGTCGAGGCCGCCCTGCTTCAGCCAGTAATCGATGAAGGGCGCCCAGGGGCTCGCGGCGAAGACCACGAGGCTTTTGCCCTTGAAGTCGGCGACCTTGGCGATGGGCGAATCCTGGTCGACGAGGACCGCAAGGTCGGTCCTCTTGTCGAAGCCGGCGAACGCCTTGGCTGTGGAGCCGTTCTCACGCGCCTGCGGCAGGAGGCCGACTTGGATCTGGCCGACATCCACCTGGCCGGCATTCACCAATTGGAGCGTGTTGCCGGAGCCGCGGCCGTCCTGAATGTCCACGTCGAGGCCGGCATCCTTGAACCAGCCTTTTTCCTTGGCGAGGTGCATGCCCGCATGCACGCCCCAGGGCGAGAAATCGAGACGGATCGTCATCTTCTCCTCAGCCGCGGCGGGGCCGGCGGCGAGCGGGCCGGCCAGCAGGGCGGCGGCAGCGGCGGCCCGGACGAGGCGGGCGGCGATGGACGTCGTTTTCATTATTGCGATCCCCTCTTCGGCATCGAAATGAGACTATATGGTCCAATACGTCATGCAAGAGGATTTATGCACCAGTCGCAGCAAATGGTTTGTGCAGTTCGTATCTTGACGGGGGTATCGATCATAACTAACCATTCAGTCCAATAACTCAGGAGATATGTCGTGGGGACACTCACCGGCCTGGAGCGCGCCGCGACCGGCGCGCGCATTGGCGTCGACATCGGCGGCACTTTCACGGACCTCGTGCTCGCCGACGGGCGCGGCGCGGTGTTCCACCGAAAGGTCGCCTCAACCCCCGCGGCACCCGAGGAAGCGGTTCTGGAGGGCGTCGCGGCCATCATCGCCGATGCCCGTCTGACGCCCGCCGAGGTGACGGAGGTGGTGCACGGCACCACCGTCGGCTCCAACACTTTGCTGCAGAAGGTCGGCGCGCCGACCGGCCTCATCACCACCAAGGGCTTTCGCGACGTGCTGGAGATCGGCCGGCTGCGCACGCCGTCCATGTTCGATCTGCAGTGGGAGAAGCCGGTTCCGCTCGTCGCCCGCCGCTACCGCAAGGAGGTCTCCGAGCGCATCGCGGCCGACGGCACCGTCCTCGTGCCGCTGGACGAGGCGGCGGTGCTCGAAGCCGCGCAGGAACTGGTGGATGCGGGCATCTCCTCCTTCGCCGTCTGCTTCCTCAACAGCTACCGCAATCCCGCGCACGAGCAGCGCGCCGCCGCGCTCATCGCCGAGCGCTTCCCGCAGGTGCGCGTCACAAGCTCCATCTCCGTGCTGCCCGAGGCGAAGGAATATGAGCGCACCAGCACCACTGTCGTGAATGCCTATGTGCGGCCGGTGCTCGAAGCCTATCTCACGCGGCTGGAGCGCGGCCTTGCCGATGCCGGCATCGCTGCACCGCTGCTCGTCTGCAATTCCAACGGCGCCCTCGCCTCCTCCGGCACGGCGCGGGAAAAGCCGGTCTTCTTCATCTCGTCCGGCCGGGCGGCAGGCGTCGTGGGCGGCTCGCGCCTCGGCGAAGCGCTGGATATCAAGGATCTCGTGGTTTTCGACATGGGCGGCACCACCGCCTCCGCCTCGCTGGTTCAGAACGGCGAGCTGACGCGGGTCAGCGAATACGAGTTCCGCGCCGGCATCTCCACGCCCAGCCGCTTCATCAAGGCCGGCGGCTATATGATGAGCGTGCCCACGGTGGACGTGGCCGAGGTGGGCTCCGGCGCCGGCTCCATCGCCTATGTGGACCAGGGCGGGCTGATGCGCGTCGGCCCGGTCTCCGCGGGCGCCGATCCCGGCCCCGCCTGCTACGGCATCGGCGGCTCACGCCCCACGGTGACGGACGCCAATCTCTTACTCGGATACCTGCCCGCGCAGCTCGCCGGCGGCTCCCGCGCGCTCTCGGTGGAAGCGGCCCGCGCCGCCATTGCCCGCGATCTCGCTGATCCGTTCGGACTCACGCCGGAGGATGCCGCCTGCGGCGTGCGCGATGTGGTGAACGCCAACATGGCCCGCGCCATCCGCGCGGTGACGGTGGAGCGCGGCGTCGATCCGCGCGACTTCACGCTGGTGGCCATCGGCGGTTCCGGCCCGGTGCATGCCGCGGACATCGCCCGCCTCCTGTCCATGCCGCGCGTTCTGGTGCCGGCCTCGCCGGGCGTGTTCACCGCCATGGGCATGCTGGCCGGCGACGTGGAGCGCTATTTCATCCGCCCGTTCGCCGTGAAGCTCGCCGATTTCCAGCCGGCAGAGGCGGAGACGGCCTTTGCCGCGCTGGAAGCCGATGCCCGCGCCGCGCTTGCCGGCGAGGACGTGGCCGAGCACCTGATGAGCGTGACGCGCGAGGTGGACATGCGCTTCCGCGGCCAGGAAATGTCCCTCTCCGTGCCGTATCTGGCGGACCGGGATGGGCTGCACGCGGCCTTCAAGGCGGCCTATGAGGCCATCTACAGCTACTCCTCCTCCGACACCATCGAGGTGGTGAGCCTCCGGGTGATCGGCCGTGGCCTGCGGCCAGGCAAGATCGACTTCCGCGCAGCCCATGCCCGTGGCGAGGGTTCGAGCGCCCCGGAGAGCATCCGCAAGGTCTATTACGGCGCGGCGCAGGGCTTCATCGAAACGCCGGTCTATGTGCGCACGCGCTGCCCGGCGCGCATCGTCGGACCCGCCGTCATCGAGGGGGCGGACAGCACTGTCGTGGTGCCCCCCGGCGCTATCGCGGAAGCCGACGCCCACGACAATCTCCTGATCACCCTCGCCTGACGGGATCGCGCCATGCTCGACCAGACCGACAAGACCATCGATCCCGTCACCTTCGCGGTGCTCAAGAGCGCGTTCGAATCCATCGTGGACGACATGGCCTACACGGTCATGCGCACCGCCCGCTCGCCCATCGTCCGGGACGTGCTGGATTATTCCGCCACCATGTGCGACGCACAGGGGCGCATCCTCGCCCAGGCGAAGACGGTGGCGCTGCACCTTGGTGCCGTACCGGACGCCATGGAGGCGATCCAGCGCCACTATGGCGACGACCTCAACCCCGGCGACGTCATCATCCTCAACGACCCCTATGACGGCGGTATGCACCTGCCGGACATCTTCATGTTCAAGCCCATCTTCGATGGCGCGCAGCACATCGGCTACGCCGTCGTGATCTGCCACCATTGCGACGTGGGCGGCCGGGTGCCGGGCTCCAACGCCTCGGACTCCACCGAGATCTTCCAGGAAGGGCTGCGCATTCCGCCCCTGAAACTGTTCGACAGGGGCGTGCGCAACAAGACCCTGTTCGACATCATCGCCAAGAACGTGCGCCTGCCCGATCTGGTCATCGGCGACCTCGAGGCGCAGCTTGCCACCTGTGCCCTTGGCGAGCGCGAGTTCCTGCGCCTCACCGAGAAGTACGGCATTCCGCTGGTGGAGAAATTCCTCGCCGAATTCCTGGACTATGGCGAGCGCCTCGTGCGCAAGGCCTTTGCCGCCTGGCCGGACGGCAGCTATGCCTTCACCGACTACATCGACGGTGACGGTTTCGACGAGAGCGAGATCCCGATCCATGTGACCATCACGGTCAAGGGCGACCACATCGGCGTGGATTTCGAGGGCTCGGCGCCGCAGGTGAAGGGCGCGATCAATTCCACGCTCTCCTTCGTCAAGTCGGCCACCTACCTCGCCGTGCGCTGCGTGCTGGATCCCGATGTGCCGAACAATGCCGGCCTCTATCGCTGCGTCGACGTGAGCGCGCCAAAGGGCAGCGTGCTCAATCCCGAATTCCCCGCGCCCGTCGCCGCCCGCGCCCTGACGGGCTACCGGGTGGTGGACACCGTGCTCGGCGCCCTCGCCGCCATCGTGCCCGAGCGGGTGTGCGCGGCCGGCGAAGGCGGCAACACGGTGGTCTGCCTCGGTGGCTATGATGCCGAGACGCGCGAGCCCTTCATCGTGGTGGACATGATCAACGGCGCACTCGGCGCGCGGGCGACGCGGGACGGCATCGATGCGGTGACGAACCCCTCGCAGAACATGTCGAACATGCCGGTGGAGATCATGGAGGCGACCTACCCGCTCATGATCGAGGAATATGCCCTGCGCGACGATTCCTGCGGCGCCGGCAAGACGCGGGGTGGTCTCGGCGTCGTCCGCCAGTATCGTCTCCTCGCCGACGAGGCAGTGATGCAGCTGCGCGCGGACCGCTACGCCCATGCGCCCTACGGCCTGTTCGGCGGCAAGCCGGGCGCGCTCTCGCGCAACCTCCTGTCCGAGTCTGGCAATTTCGAGCTGCTGGCCAGCAAGGTCACGCGCAACGTGACCAAGGGCACGGTGATCCGCCACGAACAGGCCGGTGGCGGCGGCTATGGCGATCCTCTGACGCGCCCGCCGGAAGCCGTGCTGGAGGATGTGCTGGACGGCAAGATCAGCCCCGCCTATGCCCGCGACGGCTTCGGCGTGCTGGTGGTGAACGGCGCCGTCGATGCCCACGCGACGGCGGCGCTGCGCAGCGCCATGGCGGGGACCGCATCATGAGCATTGTGCCCGGCGATTTCTCCCGCTTCGCCATCAACCAGATCACCACGCCCGCCCTCTCCCTCGCGGAGGCGGTGGACACCTATGCGCGCCACGGCGCGCGGGGCATCGGCGTGTGGAACCAGTATCTGGAAGGCATTGCGCCGGCTGCGGCCGGCCGGCTGATCCGCGATGCGGGCCTGTTCGTGCCCTGCCTTTGCACGACCGCTTGGGTGAACCTTGCCGATCCCCTCGCCCGCGCCGCGGCCATCGACGAGAACCGCCGGCGCCTCGATGCCGCGCACGATCTCGGCGCGGCCTGCCTCGTGGTGGTGCCCGGCGGCCTCGCCACCGGCGAGAAGGACATCGCCGCCGCCCGCAATCGGGTGGCGGATGCGCTGGCCGAGCTTCTGCCCCACGCCAGGGCGGCGGGCGTCGCCCTTGGTCTCGAACCTCTGCATCCCATGTTCGCGGCCGACCGCTCCTGCCTCAACACCTTCCGCCACTGCCTCGATCTGGTCGAAGCCATGGGCACGGGCACCGGCATCGTGGCCGACGTGTACCATTGCTGGTGGGACCCGGACTTCGCGGCGGGTCTGAAGGATGCGGGAGCGGCGCGCATCCTCACCTTCCACCTGTGTGACTGGCTGGTGCCGACCCGCGACGTCTATCAGGACCGGGGCATGGTGGGCGACGGCGTGATCGACATCGCCTTCTACCGCCGTCTTCTGGACGAGATCGCCTACGACGGCCCGTTCGAGATCGAAATCTTCTCCAAGCTCGACTGGTGGAC
>JAYSCE010000105.1:0-1235 GCA_041915035.1 Xanthobacter sp. | reverse complement strand
CCCCGCCGAGACGACGCGCATCAGCCTGGAGCGCTGCGCGCCGTTCGTCGCACCACGCTCCGGCGCCACAGTTAGCGGTTGACGGACGCGGTGCCGCGCATCCTCATGGGATCATGGTCGAAAAGGAAGGTTCGGTGGTGAGCGAGAAACCCCGCAAGCGTGATTCCATCGGGACGCAGGACAAGATCCTCGCGGCTGCGCAGATGGAATTTGCCCGGCGGGGGTATGACGGTGCGCGGGTGGACGCCATCATCGCCCGCGCCAAGATCAGCAAGAACCTGCTCTATCACCACTTCACCTCCAAGGAAGAGCTGTATGTGAAGGTGCTGGAGCGCACCTACGAGGCCATGCGCCGCCGGCAGGAGGAAATCCCCCTCACCGGCCTCGAGCCGGTGGCGGCCATCCGCCGCCTGTGCGACGCGACCTTCCAGACCTTCATCGAGGAGCCCGAGGTCATCGTGATGATGAACTCGGAGAACATCCATCGCGGGCGCCACGTGGCCAAGTCGCCGATCATCCGCCAGCTCTACAGCCGCCTCGCCGGCACCGTGGACGCCATCCTGCGGGAGGGCGAGCGCAAGGGCGTGTTCCGGCCGGGCGTGGACGCCATTGATCTTTACATCTCCATCTCGGCGATGGGCTATTTCTACATCTCCAACCGCTTCACCCTGTCGATGATCTTCGACCGCGACCTGATGCGCCCGGATTTTCTGGAGCAGCACCGGGCGACCATCATCGACATGACCCTCGCCTATCTCACTGAGGGCGCTCCAAACAGGGAGGCGGCCCGCACTGAATCCCCGGAACGCACGTCGCCCGATGCGGAACCTGCCGCTCCCGGCCGAAGGAAGCGCGTGATCGCCAAGGTCTGACATCGCCCTGCCGATGCGGCCGCGCGCCCTCCTGTCCCCAGGAAGAGACACCGAATGCCGACCCCGCCTGTCCACGCATCCACCTCCCTCCTCATGGCCGGAGGGCTGGCCACCGCCTTCCGCTCCATTCCGCCGGACGAGGCGGTCGCGGTGCTCACCCGTCATTTCGGCCTGTCCGGGGCCATGACGCGTCTCGACACCGAGAAGGACGACACCTTCCTCGTCAGCGGTGCGCAGGGCCGCCACATCGCCAAATTCTCCAATCCCGACGAGGACCCGCGCGAGATCTCGCTGCAGGCCGACCTGCTGGACCACGTGGCGAAGGCGGATCCCCTGCTGCCGGTGCCGCGGGTGGTGCGGACG
>JAYSCE010000104.1:0-10465 GCA_041915035.1 Xanthobacter sp. | reverse complement strand
GGATGGGCTCGATCAGGCCGAGGTCCGCCGCCTCCAGCGCCGCGCGCTGGGAAACGTCGTCGCACGGGTGAGCCACCGCCACCTTGAGCTTCGGAAGCGCCTGGGCCGCCGCGATCAGGCGATCGTACTTGGCATGTCGGGTGTGCTGGGCGTCCTGAGCCGCGGCTGCGGCCAAATGAGCGGTCATGTGCGCTCTCCCTCGTGCCGGCGCCCGGGCCGGCCGAGGGGCAGGGCCTCCGGGCGGATGCTCGCCTCAAGCTGTCGGCCCGCAGCCTCCCGCCTTCCATGATGCAGATCAAGGGGCGCGTGCGTGCGCTGCAAGATGGTGCCCAGGTATGGGGCGGACGAAAAAAACCGGCCGGGCGCCTGCGGGGAAGCGGCGGCCCGGCCGGCGCTTCCCGGGAGGTCTCGGTTGAGCGCGTCGCTATGGTCCATGGAAGGCGCGGGCGCCGCATCCCCAAAATGGAGGAGGCCGCGCGGCAATCTCAGGGCTCGAAGGCGAACACCTTTTTCCAGTCGTCCTTCATGGAGATGACGTACCAGCCGCGCGCCTTCGCCTCGTCGTAGAGCTTCTGGGTGAAGGTGCCGACCTCGGAGTTCGGCAGGCCCTGCGCCGGGCCATAGGCGAATTCGCGCTTGCCGTCGTCGTGCAGCACCAGGGCCGCGAAGCGCAAACCCTTTCCGGCCTTGGCATATTCCAGCATCTGCCGGTCGCCGGTGGAATTGCCGAAGGCGGCGATGGGGCGCTTGCCGATGACGAGGTGGATGCCCTCCGGCTTGCCGCCGTACACGTCCTCGAACAGAACGGCCGGCTCAAGCCGCAGCACCGGGCGGCCGGAGGCATCATAGCCGAAGCGCACCGCGTCCGGCGTGCCCACCACCTGCTCGGGCAGGATGCCATAGAGCTTTTCGGAAAAGGCGCGCACGAAATCCTGCCCGCCGCCGGTGACGATATAGGTGCGGAAGCCGTTGGCGCGCAGCAGCTGCAGCACCTCCTGCATGGGTTGGTAGGTGAGCTCGGTGTGCGGGCGGTTGAGCACCGGATTGCGGGCGGTGGCCATCCAGTCCTGCACGGCGGTGCGAAGCTCCTCCACCGTGAGGGATTCCAGCGTCAGCATGATGATTTTCATGAAATCGCCGGAGGAGAGCTTGCCCAAGGCCTCTTCACTGGTCTTCTCGTCACCGGAAACGGCGGTGCGGAACGGCTCCTCGGTCTTCAAGGCCGGATTGGCCTTCGCCATCGCGCGCACGCGGTCGGCGGCGAAGGCGACTTCCGTATAGACCGGCTGCTCCACCCAGAGCGTGCCGTCCTGGTCGAAGGTGGCAATGCGGTCGGCGGGGGGCACGAAGTCCGGTCCGCCGGGGGTGGTGGTCGCCTTCACGAAATCGAGGATGGCGCTGCGGGTCGCCCCCGCGTTCCAGGACGGCAGGGGATCGGCCGCCTGCGCCCGCGCCGGGCTGGACAGGCCGGCGGCGAGGGCGACGGCGAGGACGGCGGCGAGAAAGGCGGAACTGGCGAGCGGCCTGAGGCCGGCGGAAAATTTCAACGGCACCATGAATCGAGCCCCCTGCGCCCCGACGCGCCACCCGCATGTTGCCAGATTCTCGGCCGCCCGTGCGACGGCCATTCTTGATTCGGCAGGTGGGCGAACCCATACTGGCGGCATTGTCATCGCCAGTGGATTTTTTGCCATGCCTTTGAAGGAAGAGGATATTCAGCCCGGCAAGTGCTACAAGACGAAGGGCCTCGACAATTACAAGGTCATCTCCATGACCCGGGGCATCGTCACCTACGTCACCTGGACGTCGCCGCTGCGCATCAATGTGGGGGTCAAGCAGTTCGCGGATGCGGTCTACAAGGTCGTGCCCTGCCCCAAATAGAGGCAGCGGGCCACCCGCCCCATCCCGGGCTACCGACGCGAGGAATGTTGCACTGCCGCATCGACGCCGCGCGCAGGTAGCGGTATAGCTGGGAACGTCCCTGTGAGAACGTTTCCCGTGCTGTCCGCCGTCATCGCAACGCACAATTCCGAGCGCCGGCTCGTGCCGGTGCTGTCCGCGCTCGTCCAGGGCGTGACGGCGGGCGTGCTCAGCGATGTGACGCTGGCGGATTCGGGCTCCACCGACGGCACCGCCACCATTGCGGACGCGGCCGGCTGCAACTTCCTCAAGGGCGCGCAGGATCTCGGCCTCCGGCTGAAGCAGGGCGCGGCCCAGGGCCGGGGCTCCTGGCTCCTGTTCCTCACCGACGGCTCCATGCTGGAGGAAGGCTGGCCGCGCGAGGTGCTGGCCTTCATCGAGACCGTCCAAAGGCGCGGGCAGGCGGACCGGCTGGCCGCCACCTTCCGCCTCGCCGTGGACGGCTACGGCCTGCGCCCGCGCCTGGGCGAAGCCATGGCCGCCGCCCGCCTCGCCGTCATCGGCCTGCCGGTGCCGGGACAGGGGCTGCTGATCTCCCGCCGGTACTACGAGCGGCTCGGCGGCCATCCGCAGGGCCCCAAGGCCGAGCGCCGCCTCGTCGCCCGCATCGGCCGGCGCCACATCCACGTGCTGCGCCCCCGCGTGCTGCTGCCCGAGACGGGCAAGGCGCCCGAGATCACTCCAGAAAGCTGAAGCCCATGGTGCGGGCGTGGTAGTGCAGCCCGCCGTCCTGCACGATGAGGAACAGCGCACGTTCGCCGCCCCCATTGTGGTGCGAGTGCGGGGCGCCCGGCGGCGTCACCAGCGTCGCCCACTGGCGCCACGGGCAGCGGACGCCATCCACCATGGAGTGGCAGTCCTCGCCCTGGAGCACGAGGGTGATGGCCGCCGAATTGTGCCGGTGCGCCCGCTGGTGCTCGCCGGGCGGCAGCGTGTTCAGCGAGAGGGTGAGGCTCGGCAGGATGTTGCGCGCCGCCGCCTGCGGCTCCGACGAGAAGATGAGGGCGATGCCTGAGGTCTCGGCGTTCTGCGCATGGTCGTAGATGATGTCCACCTGCCGGGCGATCTCGGCCGCGGGATAGTGCACCACCGCCACCGGCCGGCGCGCCTCGTCCGGCGGCAGGTCGCCATTGAGGGCGAGCTGCGGCTCGTTGGACACCACCCACAGCACCAGCTGTTCCGCCCCTGCAGTGATGCGCACGGGCGAGCCCGGCAGCAGGAACACGTCGCCCGGCGCCACTGCGAGGCTCTCGCCGAGGCAGTCCACCCGCCCCTCCCCCGCGATCACGTACCAGATGGAGCCGGTGGCGCGCAGGTCCGCCGTGAATCGCGCGCCCGCCGCCACCACCGCATAGCGCGCCAGCATGAGCGGCGTGGTGGCGGGGAAGGCGCACGCCATCGCGTCCGACTGGTCGCAGGGGATGAAGCCGGTGGTGGCGCCCTCCGCCAGCGCGCGGGCCGGCTCGTCCGTGAACAGTCGGCTCGGCACCGGCGGCAGCTTGATGTTGAAGGCGTTTCCGGAATTGAAATAGCGCGCCCGCGCCTCGGCCGGGCTCTTCGGCGCGGCGGGATGCTGGGCGGGCAGGTCGGCCATATCGGGTTTTTCGCGCACGGGGGCGGGCTGGCTCATGATGCGGTCTCCTCGCTGACCAGCTCGCCCAGCACGTCGGCCAGCACCTGCGTGCCGGCGGCGATATGGGCGGGCTCGGCGAATTCATGCTCGGCGTGGGACACGCCATCGCGGCAGGGAATGAAGATCATGGCGCTGGGACACACCTTGGCGAGGTGGCGCGCATCGTGCCCGGCAGCGGAGAGGATCGGCATGGCGGGAATGGCATGGCGCTCCGCCGCCGCCATTATCCTCGCCATCAGCCCGGCGTCGAAGCCGTTGGGCGGCGCATCCACGAGGCGGGTCAGGGCGAGGCCACAGGGCGCCGCCTCCTCCGCGCAGATGGCCTCGAAGCGCGTGCCGAGCAGGTCCAGTGCCGCGCCGTCCGGATGGCGCAGGTCCACGCGGAAGGTGACGCGGGCGGGCACCACGGAGGGCGCGTTGGGCTCCATCACCAGCCGGCCGATGGTGAACATCACCTGGTCGTCGTGGCCGCCGACTTCGGGATAGAGCCGGTGCGCCATGCGGGCGAAGGCGGCAAGCGCATCGCGCCGCTCGGCCATGGCCAGCGTGCCGGCATGGCCGGGCGCGCCTTCGATGATCACTTCCCACGTCTTCTTGCCCTGGATGCCGGTGACGACGCCGACCACCTTGTTCTCGGCCTCCAGCACCGGCCCCTGCTCGATATGCAGTTCCAGATAGGCGGCGACGGGAAAGCCGAGCGGCCGGCGCGGCAGATCAGCGAACGCGGCATGAAGCGCATCGAGCGCGGTTGCGACGCTCACGCCCTCCGCATCAGTGACGGCGCAGATGTCGGCGAGGCTGCGCACGCCGGCGAAGGCTTCCGAGCCCATCATGCCGGGGGCGAAGCGGGAGCCTTCCTCATTCATCCAGGCGACCAGGGTCAGATCGCGGCGGGGCGTCTCGCCCGCGCGCTTCAGCGTCACCGCCGCCTCCAGCGCCGCCATCACCCCGGCCGCACCGTCATATTTGCCGCCCGTGGGCTGGGTGTCGATATGGCTGCCGGCGAGAATGGGGGCGAGCGCGCGATCGGTGCCAGGCCAGGTGAGGAAGAGGCTGCCGGCATCGTCGCACGCCGCCTCCAGCCCCTCCTCCCCGGCCCACGTCAGGATGAGCCGCCACGCTTCGATCTCGCCATCGGTGAGCGCCTGCCGGTCCACCCCGCCCTTGGGCAGCGCGCCGATTTCGGCGAGGCGCATGAGGCGGGACATAAGGCGGTCAGGGGAGATGGCGGGCGTCCTCATCATCGCCTCACGCGGTGCGCATGATCTGGCCGGGGATGGCGCGCGGATCGCGCGGCAGCCACTTGCCGGCTTCTACCTGCGCGATGAACTCGGCGAGCTGGGCGTTGAACAGCGCCGGCTCCTCCAGGTTCAGCGTATGCCCGGCCTTGGGGAAGACGCTGAGGCCGCAGGCCGGGATCATCTTCTTGAGGTAGATGCCGGGCTGGAGGCAATGGTCGTCCTCGTCGCCCACCATGACGAGGGTGGGCACCATCATCGTCTTCAGCCCCTCTTCCAGATCCCAGAAGGAGGGGCGGCGCGCCTGCACGCCGCGCATGGTGAGGGCCGCGCCGATGTCCGAATGGGTGGCGAGGCGGTCGGCGAACTCGCGCCAGCCGCGCGGGTCCTTCACCTCGAACTGCACGCGGCTCGCGCCCAGCGCGTAGATCTTGGAGAACTCCTTGGCGCCCAGCTTCTCGAAATTCTCGGCCACCGCGAGGGAGACGCCGCGGAAATACTCCTCATGCTCCTTCTCGCAGCCATAGCCGGCACCGGCCACGGTGAGGGAGAGCGCCCGCTCGGGCGTGCGCAGGCCGAAATGCACGGTGCAGAAGCCGCCCATGGAGAGGCCGACGATGTGCGCCTTCTCGATGCCGAGGCCATCGAGCACCGCCACCGCATCATCCGCCGCGATGGCTTGAGAATAAGCCTCCACGTCGGTGGGGATATCGGAGGGGGCATAGCCGCGCGCGGCGTAGGTGATGCAGCGGTGGCGGCGGGCGAAGAACCGCATCTGCGGCTCCCAGCTCATGTGATTGCCACCGAATTCGTGGATGAAGAGGATGGGCGTGCCCTGCCCCGCCTCCTCCACATGGAGCTTCACGCCGTCCTTGGCAGAGATTTTGTGGGTGGCCGTGAGGTCTTGGTAGGTCATGGCAAGGGTCCCTTTGGGGGGAATATTTCGAACTTTCTGGAGCGTCATGCCCGGCCTTGTCCCGGGCATCCACGTCGGGCGGATGGGACATACGTCGGACAGTCACTCCCGGCCCCACGACGTGGATGGCCGGGACAAGCCCGGCCATGACGGCGGAAGCGTTTAAAACTGCGCCGGCACGTCGTTCAGCGTGCGGGCCTCGGCCACCAGCGCCGGCAGCAACTCGACAAAGCGGTCGGCCCACTCTTCCGGTACGGACGTCGATACCTTGATGAAGCGGTCGCCGAAGCGCGCGGTGTGGTAGGTGCCCTGGCGGATCATCAGATCCTTGCGGCGGGCCGCCTCCACCAGCGCCTCGGGGCGGATGCCGGCGGCCTCGGTCTCGATCACCAGGAAGTTGCCGTGGGAGGGATAGACCGGGATGCTCAGGCCCTCGATGGCCAGCGCCGCATCGTGGATCTTCGCCTTGTTGGCGCGGTCGATGCGGCGCACCGTCTGCATCCACTCCGGCTTCACCTTGAGACCGGCTTCCGCCGCGCGCTGCGCCAGCACGCTCGCGCCGAGCACGGAGGTGGTGCGGGCGGAGCAGGCGTCCAGGAGCTCCGGCGCGCCCACCAGCGCGCCGATGCGCATGCCGGCAAGCCCCAGCCACTTGGAGAACGAGAGCGACACCAGCGCGCGGTCTGGCGCGGCCAACAGCGCGGGATAATGGCCATCGGCGAAATCGCGATAGGTGCAGTCGTGAACCAGCAGCGCACCGCAGTCCTTGGCGATCTCGCAGAACGCCTCGATCTCCTCGCGGGTGTAGCGGATGCCGAGGGGGTTGTTCGGGTCCACCAGATAGATGATGGCGGTGCGCTCATCCACGTTGGCGCGCAGCGCTTCGGGGGTGAGCTTGTAGTCCACGGCCGGGTCGTAGATCGGGATCTCGATCACCTCGGCGCCCATCTGGGCGGCGAACAGGCAAGGCCACTTCCAGGTGGGATCGGTAGTGACGAAGGTGGTGCCCGGCCGGCAGTGGGCACGGCACACGAGGGCCAGCGCATTCACCCCGCCCTCGGTGATGAGGGCTTCCGCGCCCGGCGTGCCGAGGTCGTCCACGATGGCGGCGCGCAGCGCCTCGAAGCCCAGCGGGGGCGCATAGGCATTGTATTCCTGCGCGCGAATGGAGGCGATCATGGCCTCCTCGACGGCAGGGTGGGCGGCGATGTGGTTGGTGTTCTGGCCCATCCACATGAGGCCGGGGGTGGAGAACAGGGTGTCGAAATAGCGGTTGCGCAGCCGGGCGGAGGACATGAAGGCGGTTTCCTCGAAGGGGAGGCCGGCGCGCCGTTGCGGCGGCGCCGGCGAACGGGTGCGTCAGATGACCGAGCCGCGGGCCGAGATGCCGCCGTCGATGGTCACGTTGGTGCCGGTGATGTAGCCGGCGCGCGGCGAGGCGAGGAAGGCGACGAGATCGGCCACCTCTTCCGCCGTGGCGGGGCGCTTGCCGGGATACTTGTCGAACAGCTCCTCCCAGCGCTCCTCGGCGCCGAGCATGTCGATGGCCTTGCGCTTCATGATCTTGAGCATGCGGTCGGTGGCCACCGGGCCGGGGTTCACGCCCACCACGCGCACGCCGTCATTCAGGCTCGCGCCGCCCAGCGCCTTGGTGAAGCTCATGAGCGCGGCATTGCCGGTGGAGCCGGCGATGTAGCTGGCATCCCAGTTCTCGCCGGAATTGCCGATGACGTTGACGATGACGCCATCCTTGCCGCGCATGCGGGAATAATAGGCGCGCGAGAGGGTGATGTAGCCGAAGACCTTGAGGTCGAAGCCGCGCCGCCAGGCGGCGTCGTCCACCACGTCCAGCGAGCCGGCCGGGATGTCGCCGGCGTTGTTGACGAGGATGTCCACGTCGCCCACGTCGGCCGCCAGCTTCTCCATGGCGTCCGTGGAGCCGAGGTCCACCGGATAGATCGAGACCTTCACGCCGTGGGCGGCCTCGATCTCGGCCTTGGCCTCGGCCAGCGCCTCGCCATTGCGGGCGGCGAGATGGAGATGGCAGCCCTCGCCTGCGAACACGCGGGCCGTCGCAAGGCCGATGCCCTTGGAGGCGCCGGTGATGAGGGCGGTCTTGTCGGTGAGGTCGAGCTTCAAGTTTGCATCTCCGCTGGGCAGATGGCGCCGATGAGGTCGCCAAATTGGATATACAAACTCTAGCAATTTGCATACCACGAAAATGCAGAGGCCTCACCCGTAGGCGGCGAGGAAGTCCAGAAGATCGTCGCCGAGCAGGTTCACATGGTCACGCATGGCGCGCTGCGCGGCCTCGTCATCGTGCGCGCGGATGGCGGCGATGACCTCGCCATGTTCTTTCAATGTCTTGGGAATCCGGCTCGGGCGGTGGGTGACCCGACGGCGATAGGCGGCCACCTGGTTGCGAAGGCGGCGGGTCTGGTCGGCGAGAAAGCCGTTGGCGGAGGCCTCGTAGATGGCCTCGTGGAACTCCTGGTTCACATCATAGAAGAGGTCGATGTCGCCGGACGCACTAACCTCTTCCAGCCGCTTGTGAATCGCATCGATACGCCCGAGCTGCGCCGGGCTTGCCCGGCGTGCGGCAAGCCGGGCGCACAGGCCTTCCAGCTCCGCCATCACCTGAAACATCTCCAGCAGGATCTGCGCGGAAATGGTGCGCACCACGGCGCCCTGCCGGCCGCGCAATTCCACCAGATGGCTCGCCGCCAGAAGGCGAAACGCCTCCCGCACGGGGGTGCGCGATACGCGGAACTGCTCCGCAAGCTCCTGTTCGTCCAGCTTGGAGCCGGGCTCCAGCCGGCCGGAAGAAATATCCGCCTCCAGCGCCCGGCGGATGCGATCGGCCAGGGTTTCGCCCGGCACGCTGGAGCGCCCATTCTGGTCAAGGGGCAGGCAGCTGCTGCCTTCTTGTGCACTCATGATAGCCATTTGCATTCTCGAAATTGCAGTTCAGTATACATCAACACGTCCGCGGCATCCATTCTAAGGGCTCCGGAAGGCGCTACGTTCCGTTACCTTCACTGGTTGACGCCCGGCGCGCCGTCCATAGAGTGTCCTTGCAAGAAGTGTGGCATGTCGATTGCTAGCAGGGAAGGCATGACCACCGTTCTTTCGCATGCGCCGATGGGCGCTCATTATACAAAGAAGAAAGAGGCAGGCTTGCCGGCTTCCACACACAGGCCCGGCGAGGCTGTCCTCGCCGCCGACGCGGCGGGTGCTTCCGACGCCGCGCAGATCCTCTCCCTCACCGGCGTCACCAAGACGTTCGGGGCCACCCGTGCCCTCGACGGATTTTCGGCGACCATCGAGAAGGGCGAGTTCGTCACCGTGGTCGGCCCCTCCGGCTGCGGGAAGAGCACGCTCTTCAACATCGTGGCCGGGCTCGAGGAGCCGGACCCCGGCTGCGCGCTGCGCTTCGAGGGCAAGAGTGTGATCGCCGCCGACCTTCTCGGCCGCGTCTCCTTCATGCCCCAGCGCGACCTGCTGCTGCCGTGGCGCACGGTCATCGACAACGCCATCCTCGCGCTGGAGGTGGAGGGTGCGCCCCGCAAGGAGGCCCGCGCGCTCGCCGAGAAGATGCTGCCCGAGTTCGGCCTCGCCGGCTTCGGCCAGCAGTATCCGCACCAGCTTTCCGGCGGCATGCGCCAGCGCGTGGCGCTGATGCGCACCTTCCTGTTCAAGCGCGACCTGATGCTGCTGGACGAGCCGTTCGGCGCGCTCGATGCCCTCACCCGCACCATGATGCAGCGCTGGCTGCTGGACGTGTGGCAGAAGCACCAGCGCACCATCCTGTTCATCACCCACGACGTGGACGAGGCCCTGTTCCTTGGCGACCGCGTGCTGGTGATGAGCGCGCGGCCCGGCAAGGTGAAGCTCACGCAGAAGGTGGACCTGCCGCGGCCCCGCCCGGCCGAGATCGTCATCTCTCCCGAATTCATCCGCCTCAAGCGCACGCTTCTGGAGGCGATCGAGGAGGAAGCCATGAAGTCCTTCACCGCGGAGGGCAAGTGATGGCTGCTCTTGCTGAAAAGCCGGCCTCCATGGACGCCTCCGAGTGGGAGGCCCGCGTCGCCCTTGCCGCCTGCTACCGCATGGTGGCGAAGCTCGGCATGGACGATCTCATCTACAACCACATCTCCATGCGCGTGCCGGGGCATGAGGAGCAGTTCCTGCTCAACCCCTACGGCCTGCTGTTTGACGAGATCACCGCATCGAGCCTGGTGAAGATCGACATCGACGGGCGCAAGATCGACAACACGCCCTACGAGATCAATCTCGCCGCCTTCGTCATCCACGCGGCGATCCACAAGACCGGCTCGGATGCCGCCTGCGTGCTGCACACCCATTCGGATGCCAGCGTCGCCGTCTCGGGGCAGGAAGAGGGGCTGCTGCCGCTCTCCCAGTTCGCCATGCGCTTCTACAACCGGCAGGCCTTCCACGATTACGAGGGCGTCGCCATCGACATGGACGAGCAGGCCCGCCTCGTCGCGGATCTTGGTTCGCACAAGGTGATGCTGATGCGCAACCACGGCATCCTCACCGTGGGCCGCACGCCGGGCGAAGCCTTCATGCTGCTCTATTATTTCGAGCGCGCCGCGCGCATCCAGCTCGCCATGCAGGCGGCCTGCGCCTCCGGTGTCAAGCTGGTCATGCCGCCCCACGAGGTGTGCGAAAAGGCCGCCCGCCAGTTCTGGGAAATGCAGGGCGACATCCTCGTTCCCGGCGAGCGCGAATGGCCCG
>JAYSCE010000103.1:4256-10490 GCA_041915035.1 Xanthobacter sp. | reverse complement strand
TGACCGGCGATGATGCCGCGCTGGTAGGACAGCGTGGCCATCAGATGCGTGGCATTCACCGGGCCGCCGCGCGTCATCGCCCAGATCAGCTGGAAGTCGGTGAAGGTGAACAGCACCGAGAAGGTCATCACCACCGCGATGATCGGCGAGAGCATGGGCAGCGTGATGTAGCGGAAGCGCTGCCAGTTGGTGGCGCCGTCCAGCGTCGCCGCCTCGTGCAGCGAGGGCGAGATGGTCTGGAGGCCCGCCAGCAGCGAAATGGCGACGAAGGGAATGCCGCGCCAGACATTGGCCGCGATGACCGAGGCGCGCGCGTTGGTGACGTCGCCGAGGAAGTTGATGGGCGCGGAGATGAGCCCCATCTTGATGAGCGCCCAGGAGATGATCGAATACTGGCTGTCGAAGATCCACCAGAAGGCGATGGCCGAGAGCACGGTGGGCACCACCCACGGCAGCAGCACCACGGCGCGGAAGAAGGCCTTGAACGGCAGGTTCTCGTTCAAGAGCAGCGCCAGCCACAGGCCGAGGGCGAACTTCAGGATCGATGCGGCGATGGTGTAGAGCAGCGTGTTGAACACCACCAGCCAGAACAGGCTGTCGCCCCAGAGCGATTCATAGTTCTCAAGGCCGATGAACACGCCCTCGCGGCCGATGCGGGTGTCGGTGAAGCCGAGCCAGACGCCGAGGCCGAGGGGATAGGTGAGGAAGAACAGCAGGAAGACGGCTGCCGGCACCATGAAGGCGATGCCGAGCACATGCCGGCCCTGCCCGATGCCGGCCCAGAAGGACCGCTTGTGGGTCGGCTCAGCCGCTGCGACGTTGGCCATGAATGGGTCTCCGGTCTCGCTGTCTTGCTGTCTTGTTGACCTCTCCGCTGGAGAGGGATTTCCCGTCGCGCTTTGTCCGGGGCGTCATGGCCGGCCTTGTGCCGGCCATCCACGTGGTTCCGCCGGCACCACGGTCGCGCCCGCGCCAAAGCGGCCCGACGCGGATGCCCGGAACCCGCAAGAATGCGGGTTCCGCATTTAGGTGCCCAAGTCGGCAACAGCCGACTTGCGGACGAGGCCGGGCATGACGGCGGTGTCGAAGGGGCCGAAAATCCGGCCCCTCCAAGGCCTCAGCGGTAGATGCGCTCGGCGCGCTGCTGGGCGCGCTTGGCGGCTTCTTCCGGCGTGCGCTGGCCGGTGGAGGCTTCCGCCACCATGTCCACCACGATCCAGTCGGCCATGGCCGCGGCCGACTTCGGCCCCAGCGGACCGGCGTAACCGTTGGGCTGCAGCGTCTCGGAGGCCACCGCATAGGCGGCGTGGATGGGCTTGGAGGTCCACACCGGGTTGTTGGCGAAGCTCTTCAGCGTCTGGCAGCAATAGGCGCTCGCGCCGGTGAGCCACGCATTGTACTGGTCGGCCTGGAACATGAAGGCGAGATAGGCCTGCGCCGCCTTCGGGAACTTCGAATACTTGAAGATGCAGGCGGTGGTGGTCTGGTGCAGCTCCACCTTCTTGCCCACCGGGCCGACCGGGAAGTTGGTGGACTTCATGTCCGCCGCCATGTCGGCAAGCTTTGGATCGTTGGCCGCCGCGTAATAGATCGACACGCCATTCGCCGTCACCGAAAGGTCGCCGGCGATGAAGGCGCGGTTGTTGTTGACGTCGAGCCAGCTCTCGGTGCCCGGGATGAAGGTCTTGTACAGCTCCGCGGCATATTTGAGCGCGGCGACGGTCTCCGGCGAGTTGATGACCACCTTGCTGTTCTCGTCCACCATCTTGCCGCCGTGGCTCCACAGCACCCAGTGGCAGTAGTTGTTGCCGTCGCCCACGCCGTGGCCGAGGGTGAAGCCCATGGGGTGGTTGTTGGCCTTGAGCGCCTTGCCGAGTTCGAGAAGGCCCTTGGTGTCCTTCGGGAATTCGGAGAAGCCGGCCTGCTTCACCCAGCTGTCGCGATAGACCACCGCATTGCCGATGGTGGCGAGCGGCAGGCCGACGAAGCGGCCGTTGACCTTCGCATACACCTCGTTGCCGGGATAATAGCCGCCATACTGCTTGGCGAGGCCGGTGGCGAGGTCGGTCACGTCGAGCAGCTTGTCGGGATACTGCTGGGCGTCGTCGAACCACACCCACACGATGTCCGGGCCGGAGCCCACGTTGGCGGCGACGGCGGCCTTGGGACGGATGTCCTCCCAGCTCTCCTTGTCGATGCGCACCTCGATGCCGGTGGCCTCGGTGAACTTCTTGGTGTTGGCGATCCAGGCGTCTTCCTCGCCCTTCACGAACGGCGACCAGCGCAGCAGGCGCAGGGAGGCGCCGGCCTCCGGCTCGAACTTGGCGACGGCCTGGGCGATGGCCTCCTTGGTGGAGAGCATGGGCAGGGCCATGGCGCCGGCCGCAAGGCCCGCACCGCCCATGAGAAGGTCACGTCTGGAAATGGTCATTGGTCTTCCTCCCGTGAAGCGTTTCCTTGAAGGACGGGCCGTTTCGGACGGTGTGTCTCGAACGGTCTTCTTTCCCCCTGATCGTGCCGGTGGCCCGGCACGGTAACGGACCTTGTCAGAGCCGACTGCCGGTCGCCTCGTCAAAAAGATGTGTGAGGCCCGGCTGCGGCGCGATGCGGATCGTCTCGCCGGGGCTGAAGCTCAGCCGCTCGCGGAACAGGCAGGTGATCTCCTGCGCGGCGGCGCCTTCGCCGAGACGGGCGACCACGAGGATTTCCGAACCCGTGGGCTCGGTGACGACCACCTGCGCCGGCACGCCATTGGGATCGAGGCGGATGTGCTCGGGGCGCAGGCCGTAGACCACCTTCTGGCCGTCGGCGAGGCCCTGCGCGTCCGGCAGGGGCACCTCGACGCCGCTGTCGGTCACGAGCATGGGGTTGGCGCCGAGCCGCACCTTGCCCTTCACGAAGTTCATGGAGGGCGAGCCGATGAAACCGGCGACGAACTGGTTGGCCGGCCGGTCGTAGAGATCGAGCGGGGCGCCGATCTGCTCCACGATGCCGTCGTGCATCACCACGATCTTGTCGGCCATGGTCATGGCCTCGATCTGATCGTGGGTGACGTAGACGGTGGTGGTCTTCAGCCGCTGGTGCAGTTCCTTGATCTCGGTGCGCATCTGCACGCGCAGCTGGGCGTCGAGATTGGAAAGCGGCTCGTCGAACAGGAACACCTGCGGATCACGCACGATGGCGCGGCCCATGGCGACGCGCTGGCGCTGGCCGCCGGAGAGCTGGCGGGGATAGCGGTCGAGCAGCTTGGTGAGATTCAAGATCTCCGCCGCGCGCTTCACCCGGCCCTCGATCTCGGACTTCGGGGCTTTGCGCAGCTTGAGCGAGAAGCCCATGTTGTCCGCCACCGTCATGTGCGGATAGAGCGCATAGTTCTGGAACACCATGGCGATGTCCCGTTCCTTCGGCGGCATCTCGTTGATGACGCGATTGCCGATCAGGATCTCGCCGCCGGAGATGTTCTCAAGGCCGGCGATCATGCGCAGCAGCGTGGACTTTCCACAGCCCGAGGGGCCGACCAGGACCACGAACTCGCCGTCGCGGATGTCCACGTCCACGCCATGGATGACCTGCGTCGAACCATAGGCCTTCTTCACACCGCGAATGTCCACGGTCGCCATGCAGCGTCCTCTCCCCTCGTCGTTTCCTCGTGCCGCGCGGGGGCTCTTTGAGCCTTGCCCGATGCGACCGCACCATTCTTGGGCCGGAACAGACCTCCAGCCGTCATCCCTTCCGGAACGCGGCGCGATCATGGTGCGAGGCGAGAACGGGATCAAGTGGAAATTTAAAACGATTGAAGCTCCATTGGACGAAGGTCTGAGATGGGGCTAGACATAGCCGTCCCGCTGGGGGGACGGCCTTTTGCGGCTGCACCCTGCGGGCATCGGCGCGGTTCAGGGACGGCGCTCCCGCCTGCCCGCCGGTGACCCTTCCGTCCGTTTTCCTGCCCAGCCGCCACAGCGGAGACCTGACCATGACCGATGCCGCCCGCCCGGCCCTGCTCCTCACCGGCCCCGTGATGGAGGAGGTCGTCGAGCGCCAGCTTGCCGGCCGTTTCACCCTGGTGCCGCTGGACGCGCTGAACGAGAGCAACGCCGGCGCGGTCGAGGCCATCGCCACCCGCGGCAAGGTGAAGGTGGACGACGCGCTCATGGCGCGCCTGCCGAACCTCAAGATCGTCAGCAATTTCGGCGTCGGCTACGACACGGTGGATGCGGCGGCGGCGGCGAAGCGCGGCGTTCTCGTCACCAACACGCCGGACGTGCTGAACGAGGAGGTGGCCGACCTCACCCTCGGCCTGCTGCTCGCCACCGTGCGGCAGATCCCCCAGGGCGACCGATTCGTGCGCTCGGGACAGTGGACCAAGGGCGCCTATCCCCTCGGCCCCACCCTGCGCGACCGCACCGTGGGCATCCTCGGCATGGGCCGCATCGGCAAGGCCATCGCCAAGCGGCTGGAGGCCTTCTCCGTGCCCGTCGTCTATCACAGCCGGCGTCCGCAGGCGGACGTGGCCTATCGCCATTATCCCGACCTCGTGGAGATGGCGCGGGCGGTGGACGTGCTGGTGGCGATTCTTCCCGGCGGTCCGGCGACGCGCCACATCGTCAACACCGAGGTGCTGGAGGCGCTCGGCGCCAACGGCATCTTCATCAACGTGGCGCGCGGCACCGTGGTGGACGAGGCGGCGCTGCTCGCGGCGCTGCAGTCGCGCACCATCCTCGCCGCCGGCCTCGACGTGTTCGAGGACGAGCCCAATGTGCCGGAGGCCTTCTTCGCCCTCGACAACACGGTGCTGTTGCCGCACGTGGGCTCCGCCACCCACTACACCCGCGCCGCCATGGGGCAGTTGGTGGTGGACAACATCCTCGCCTTCTTCGACGGCAAGGGGCCGCTGACCCCTGTCGCCGAGACGCCCTGGCCGCGCGGCTGACGTCACCGCCCCGGATGCGCCGCGCCGGTCATAGGCCGGCGCGCGCGCCTGATGATCCCCCGCCCGCGCGGTGCTAGACTCGCCGCGTTGGTCGTCGTGGAGGGCAGCATGGCGCATCGGAACGAATTTCCGCAGGTTCGGGGGCGCCGTAGCGCCCTGTGCGCCGCGCTTCTCGCCGGCCTTGCCGCGATCAGCCCGGCCCTCGCCCAGAAGGCCGATCCCGCCGCAAAGCCTGCGCCCGCTGCAGCCCCGAAGCTCGATCCAGCCGTGCGTGAAGCGGCGGCCCGCATGGCGGCGCCGTTCCGCCTCGCCAGCGCCGACGGATCCCGCGGGTGCGCCTTCGCCCTGAAGCCCGACGCCGCCGGCCCCGGCCTCGCGGTGGAGTTCGACCGCCCCGCCTGCGCCGATATCGGCTTTTCCGCGCAGGTGGTCGCCTGGCTGCCCGATCCGTCCGGCTCCATCCGCCTTCTTAACGCGCAGGGCCGCACCGTGGCCGAGTTCACCGAGGGCGCGGGCGGCAGCTACGAGGCGCTGCGCGAGGGGGACGGGGTGTATTTCCTCGCCAATCCGGCCCTGGCCGACGGCACCGAGCTGAAGCCCGAGGAAGTGGTGGGCGAGTGGGATCTCGCCCGACAGGCTGGCGCGCCCGTGTGCCGCGTGACGCTGCTCGATGCCCCCGCCAAGGGCGGCGGCTTCCGCCTGAACATCGCCACCGGCTGCGATGCGGCGCTGCTGCGCTTCGGACCGACCGCCTGGGACATCGAAGGCGGTAACATCCTTGTCCGTGGCGAAGGCGGCGCCTCGGTCATCCGCTTCGCCCGGCAGGAGGACGGCGGCTGGGCCCGCACGCCCGAGCGCGGGCGCCCGCTTCTGATGACGCGGCCCTGACCCATCGCCTTCGCGCGCCCGCTTGCGCTGGGGAAGCGGTTCCGGCGTCTGACCGAGTCACCGCAGTGAGTCACCCGTGTGACACGCGCTGTGATCGGAAAGCGTCACTTCCCCCGATCGGGATACCGCATCTGCGACCTTTTTGAGGCGCGCCTGCCCTTTCACGGCACATGATTTTCCTGACAGGAACGGGGTGCCGTACCGTTTCGGGACAGTGCGTTGCAACGATGCAACAGCAGAATCCAGCATTTGCAACGCTTTGCCTAAAGCAGGTGCATCTGCTGCCTCAAATTTCGCATTGGACTTGAAGCCGCGACCTGATTTTTATCGTTCCAGATCGCTGCGGGGAAAACCGTTATGAACAAGATTGCAGTCGTTGCCGCTTCCATGCTCCTGGCCGGAGCCGCTTCCGTGGG
>JAYSCE010000103.1:0-4216 GCA_041915035.1 Xanthobacter sp. | reverse complement strand
CTGGCGCCGCGGACCTGAGCTCGCCCATGCCCGTGAAGGCCGCTCCTGCGCCCGATCCGACCCCGCTGTGGGACGTCGCCTTCGGCGTGAAGCTCGGCACCGACTACGTGTTCCGCGGCATCTCGCAGACCGACGGCAACCCCACCGTTCAGGGCTACGCCGAGCTGCGCCTCTTCGACTGGATCTACGCCGGCATCTTCGCCTCGAACGTCGACTTCCCCCCGATCAACCAGTTCGGCGGCTACACCGGCCTCACCGACGCCTCGGCTGAGATCGACCTGTACGGCGGCCTGCGCCACACCTGGGGCGCCTTCACCGCCGACGTCGGCTTCGTGTACTACTACTATCCGGGCGAGATCGCTGTGAACTCGCTGGGCGCCGGTCTCCCCGCGGTCAACATCGACTACTGGGAAATCTACTTCAAGCCGACCTACGTCATCAACGACGTGTTCACCGTCGGCGGCAACCTCTACTACACCAACAGCTACGCTGGCTCCGGCTCCACGGGCACCTACCTGTCGGGCACCGCCAAGGTCGACTTCACCAAGTGGAGCCCGATCAAGGACGTCGGCTTCTACGTGTCGGGTGAGCTCGGCTATCAGTGGCTCGGCCAGACCGACCTCGGCAACATCTTCGTCGCCAACTACGAGCTGCCCTCCTACACCACCTGGAACGTGGGCGTCGCCTTCACCTACAAGGCTGCCACCCTCGACCTGCGCTACTACGGCAGCACCCTGTCCTCCGGCCCGTCCTACGTGTCCGGCGTCGGCTATGCGCCCTTCGGCACCTGCGGCGTGGTCTCCGGCCTGCAGAACGTCTGCGGCGACCGCTACGTGGCCAGCCTCTCCTTCGACACCTCCTTCCTCGCCCTCAAGTGAGATTGGCCGGGTCGTCTGACCCGGGTCGAAACGAACAAAGGCGTCGCGCTCTGCGCGGCGCCTTTTTCTTTTGCGCACAAGGCTTCCGACCGTCGCCTTCTCGACAGCACCACGATCCGTCATGCCCTGGCTCGTTCGGGGGGGCATCCTCAGGCGCGGAAGAGCAGGCCCCGGGTCCCAGAAGCGACCCGGGCGACCCGTGGATCGCCCGCACAAGACGGGCGATGACGTTGGAGAAGGTCTGTCGGCGCGCCCGCCCGCCTTTGCCGCCCCTACCGCCCCGGCAGCACCAGCACCGTGCGGGTCTTCGGTAGCGTTTCCCGGCTCAGCAGTACGAACGGTTCGGTGGCGCGCTGAACCGTCCACTCCTGCCCGAGCCGGGCGAGGAAGCGCTCCAGCCCGTACTGGCTGAAATAGTGCATGGGGATGACCAGCGGCGCATTGATGGATTTCAGCACCTCGACCATGCCTTCGAGATCGAGCGTGTAGGAGCCGTCCACCGGCGCCAGCACCACGTCGATCCGACCCAGCGCTTCCAGATGCTCCTTGGTCAGGAGGTGATGCAGATGGCCGAGATGGGCGATGCACACGCCCGCCACCTCGAACACGAACATGGAATTGCCGTCATATTCCGTCCCGGCCCCCCTGCGGATGTTGGTGGGGACGTTGCGGATCCACACGTCCTCCACCGTCACCTCGTGCTGCGCCGGCGCCCCGTCCTTCCCCCAGCCTCTGAGCACGTATTCAATGCCTGGGTCCGGCGCGTCCGTGTAGTGAGTGTCGTGAGCGTGGTTCATGGTGACGATGCGCGGCACCAGATTCGGCCGCACATAATCGTTGTAGTCGGTGACGATGGTGACGCCGGCCGGGCTCTCGATGAGGAAGCTCGCATGGCCGATGAAGGTCAGGTGCACCGGCCCCGTCGCCTCCGCGAGCCGCAGCATGGCGGCATCCAGCGCTGCGAGCCGCACCTTCGGCCGCTCGGCCACCATGCGCGGGCATTTTTCCGGCTGCGCCTGCGCGGCGCCCCCGGCCAACGCCATCAGCCCGAAGGCGGTCGCGGCCAGCATTCCGACGACGGCCCCGCCACGCTGGGGGGCTGATTGCGGTGGCGCCGCAATGGCATGAGGGCAAGACGGACCAGAGGATGGGGCAGAAGACGGGGCGGACATGGCGGCTCCCAGCGGTCGCGCCCTCCCCGTCGCGCCGGGCACCGGCGGTGGCAGGCGTGCGCGCGGATGGTCCGGCGAAATGCGGATGGACGATTGTGCCGTGTTGCACCGCCCGCGCAATGTCGTCGCACGTAACGGCACCGTGAGGCGCACTCCCGCGCCGCCACAACCGTGCGCCCAGCTTCCGCCCCGCGCCCCCCGACCCCATGGACCTTGAGCGCGGGATCGGCAATCGTGCGCCGCCGCGGCGGCGGGGCCATTCCGGGCCGCCGGGACGCGAGGGGAGGCTTCACAATGTCTTTCAACATGGTCATCGTTCAGCCGGCGGTCGCGCTGATTGCAGGCGTGCTGATCCTCGCCTTCCCGCGACTTCTGAACGTGCTGGTCGCCATTTACCTCATCATCGTGGGTGTCACGGGCCTGATGGGGCACTGATCGCCGCGACGTCTCATCCGGCGGCGCGGGAACGGCCGTCCGAATGCCCAGTTGATGCTTTGTGCGCTGCACGTTAAAGCATCCCGCCACTCTGCATTTTCCCAAACGGGGCCAACCCACATGACGAAATGGGTCTACACCTTCGGCGACGGCAAGGCCGAGGGCAAAGCCGACATGAAAAATCTTCTCGGCGGCAAGGGCGCGAACCTCGCCGAGATGTCCAACCTCGGCCTGCCCGTTCCTCCCGGCTTCACCATCACGACCGAGGTGTGCACCTATTATTACGCCCACGGCCAGACCTACCCGGCCGAGCTGAAGGGCGAGGTGGAAGCTGCGCTCGCGCAGGTGGGCCAGCTCACCGGCAAGTCCTTCGGCGATGCCGCGAACCCGCTGCTCGTCTCGGTGCGCTCCGGCGCCCGCGCCTCCATGCCCGGCATGATGGACACGGTGCTGAACCTCGGCCTCAACGACGAGACCGTGGACGCGGTGGCGCGCCTCGCCGACCGGCGCTTCGCCTATGACAGCTACCGCCGCTTCATCACCATGTATTCCGACGTGGTGCTCGGCGTGGACCACCACCACTTCGAAGAAATCCTGGAGCACTACAAGCTCCAGCACGGCCACACGCTGGACACCGACCTCTCGGCCGACGACTGGGCGGCCCTAGTGGTCAAGTACAAGGCGAAGGTTGAGGCCGAGCTGGGCAAGCCCTTCCCGCAGGACCCGCACGAGCAGCTCTGGGGCGCCATCGGCGCCGTCTTCTCGTCCTGGATGAACGCCCGCGCTATCACCTACCGTCGCCTGCACTCGATTCCCGAGAGCTGGGGCACGGCGGTGAACGTGCAGTCCATGGTGTTCGGCAACATGGGCGAGACCTCGGCCACCGGCGTCGCATTCACCCGCAATCCCTCCACCGGCGAGAACGCGCTCTATGGCGAGTTCCTCGTGAACGCCCAGGGCGAGGACGTGGTGGCGGGCATCCGCACCCCGCAGGACCTCACCGAGAAGGCCCGTAAGGCCGCCGGCTCCGACAAGCCCTCCATGGAAGTCGCCCTGCCCGACGCCTTCAAGGAGTTCGAGCGCATCTCGCACGTGCTCGAAAACCACTACCGTGACATGCAGGACCTCGAGTTCACGGTGGAGAAGGGCAAGCTCTGGATGCTCCAGACCCGCTCCGGCAAGCGCACCGCCAAGGCGGCCCTGCGCATCGCCGTGGAGCTGGCCGCCGAAGGGCTCATCACCGAGCAGGAGGCCGTCGGCCGCGTCGATCCCGCCGCGCTGGACCAGCTTCTCCACCCCGCCATCGATCCCAAGGCCGAGCGCAAGGTGATCGCCACAGGCCTGCCCGCCTCCCCGGGCGCGGCGGCCGGCGCCATCGTGTTCTCGGCGGATGAGGCCGAGGCGTGGAAGGAGCAGGGCCGCAAGGTCATCCTCGTCCGCGTCGAGACCTCGCCGGAAGACATCCACGGCATGCACGCCGCCCAGGGCATCCTGACCGCCCGCGGCGGCATGACCTCCCACGCGGCCGTGGTCGCCCGCGGCATGGGCAAGCCCTGCGTCTCCGGCGCCGGCGCCCTGCGCATCGACAATGCCGCCCAGACGCTCACCGTGAACGGCCAGACCTTCAAGAAGGGCGACCTCATCACCATCGACGGCGGCACCGGCCAGGTGCTGGCGGGCGAGGTGGCGATGCTCCAGCCGGAGCTGTCGGGCGAGTTCGCGACCCTGATG
>JAYSCE010000102.1:0-10495 GCA_041915035.1 Xanthobacter sp. | reverse complement strand
GCTCGCGGTCGCAGACGAGGCGCAGCGCCACCGACTGCACGCGGCCGGCCGAGCGGGCGCCCGGCAGCTTGCGCCACAGCACGGGGGAGAGGGTGAAGCCGACCAGATAATCGAGGGCGCGGCGGGCGAGATAGGCGTCCACCAGCGCGCTGTCGATGGCGCGGGGTGCCTTCATGGCCTCCAGCACCGCCTGCTTGGTGATGGCGTTGAAGACGACGCGCTCGACCTTCTGGGCCTTGAGCGCCTTCTTCTGCCGCAGCACCTCCAGCACGTGCCAGGAAATGGCCTCGCCTTCGCGATCCGGGTCGGTGGCGAGGATCAGGCCATCGGCCCCCTTCACGGCGGCGGCGATCTCGTTGAGCCGCTTCTGCGCCTTGGGGTCCACGTCCCACAGCATGCGGAAATCGGCGTCCGGATCCACCGACCCGTCCTTTGACGGCAGGTCGCGCACGTGGCCGTAGGAGGCGTACACCTCGTAGCCGGGACCGAGATATTTGTTGATCGTCTTCGCCTTGGCCGGCGATTCGACGATGACGACCTGCATGACGACCGTGTCTCAATCAAGGGCCGCCGCCCCATTGCGCGGCCTTGGAAAAGGGGAGGGAGCAGCCCGGGTTGCCGTTCGGCCTCCCAGGGGCGAAGCATGAAGCTCCGGCTCCAGTGCCCGGCGTCTGATCGCGATCCGTCATCCCCAGCAAGAGCGGACCGCGACGCCGAGAGCGCCGCAACATGGGGAGCCGAGGGGCGCCTGTCAAATGGGGTGCCCCATCAGGGCGGAGCGGCAGGTTTGATCAAACTACAACCCAGAGTATGTTTTCATATCGAATTCAATCTTTAAGACCGGTATCAGATACCAAACGGGGCTTTGGAACCGACATGACCGAACGGTCTCCCGTCGACATTGCCGGCGACGCGGCTGCGACGGCCGCCTATGTCGCCGCCATTACCGCCGAATTGTCACGCCTCGCCCGCAGCCACGGCTTCAGCACCCTCGCCTACGTGCTCGACATGGCACGGCAGGAGGCCCGAGCGCTGGCCGACAGCGTATCCTCCAAGGGGCCGGGGCACGCCGACATCGGGCCGCGGTGAGGCTGCGCCGTCTGACTATCTGAGTGCCACCCGCCCGGTGCCGGGCCGGTCGAGCCGACCGGCAAGCTCGAGTTCAAGCAGCACGATCTGAACTTCCGCGACCGTGCAGCCGGACAGCCGGACGAGATCGTCGATCGGCGTGGGAACCGGACCGAGGAGCGAGACGACCCGGGCCCGCGCATCGTCCCCCGGCGTCGCCGGTCCTGCCGGCACGAACGGCGCCTCCGCCTCCACCACCGGATCGTCGCGTCGCCCGGCGATGGGGGTCAGCACCTCGATGACATCGGCGGCCTCGGTGACAAGGGTCGCGCCGCGCTTCAGCAGGCGATTGGTGCCGCCCGCCCTCGGATCGAGCGGAGAGCCCGGCACCGCGAACACCTCGCGTCCCTGCTCGGCGGCAAGCCGGGCGGTGATGAGCGAGCCCGACCGTTCCGCCGCCTCCACCACCACCACGCCGAGGCTCATGCCGGACACGAGGCGGTTGCGCCGGGGGAAGTCGCGGGCGCGGGGCTCCCAGCCGATGGGCATCTCGGAGATGAGCGCGCCGGTCGCGGCCACTTTCTCCATCAGGCCGAGGTTTTCGGGCGGATAGGGCTTGGCGAGCCCCCCGGCGAAGACGCCCACCGTGCCCCCATCGAGGCTCGCCTCGTGGGCGGCCGCATCGATGCCGCGGGCAAGGCCGGACACCACCACCCAGCCGCCGGCTGCAAGGTCACGGGCAAGGCGCGCCGCGAAGGTCCGCCCGGCGGCAGAAGCATTGCGGGCACCGACGATGCCCACCATCGGCCGGCGCAGCACCTCGGCCTCGCCGCGCACGGAGATCAGGGGCGGCGCGTCATCGAGGGCGGCGAGGGCGGGGGGATAATCCCGCTCGCCGAGCGCCACCAGACGGGCGCCCATGCGGGCGTGGGCTTCAATCTCGGCGTCCGCCTCGGCGAGGGTCGGGGTGTGCGGCGGCATCAGCCGTCCGCCGCGTCGGGCCAGGGAGGGCAGGGCCTCCAGCGCCGCACCGGCGCCGCCGAACTGGTTGATGAGGGCGCGGAAGGTGCGCGGTCCGACATTCTCGGTGCGGATCAGCCGCAGCCAGTCACGGCGCTGCTCCGGCCCCAGCAGTTCGCCTTTGGCGGGCCCCTGTGCCTTCCCCCGCGCCATGGCAGATCAGCCCTTCGCGCCGATCTTGCCCTCGGTGCCTTCCAGCAGCCGGCGGATGTTCTCGTGATGCTTCAGCCACAGCAGGATGGCGAGCAGGGCGAGCAGAACGGCGAGATTGTTGTTTCCGAATGCCATGGCGGCTACCACCGTGGCGACGGACGCCATGAGCGCGGAGAGGGAGGAGTAGCGGGTGAAATAGGCCGCCCCCAGCCACACCACCGCGAAGGCGATGGCGGCCGGCCAGAACAGGCCGATGGTGACGCCCAGGAAGGTTGCGACACCCTTACCGCCCTTGAAACGCAGCCAGACCGGCGCGATGTGGCCGAGGAAGGCGCCGACCGCTGCCGCCATGGCGGCCGTCTCGCCAGCGAAATGGCGGGCGACGAGCACGGCCGCGGTGCCCTTCAGCGCGTCCAGCAGGAGCGTGGCGGCGGCGAGATCCTTGCGCCCCGTGCGCAGGACATTGGTGGCGCCGATATTGCCGGAGCCGATGGAGCGCAGGTCCTTGGTGCCGGCAAAGCGGGTGAGGAGGAGCCCGAACGGGACCGAGCCGAGCAGGTAGCCGAACGCAAGGGCGGTCAGCAGGACGAGCGCGGGCGGGGTATCAGGCATGCGCACCTCGAACGGTCTCGCCGCGCCGCCGCGGCGGGACGGCACAGGTCACGGTGGGTCAAACGTATTCGTAGACGGTGCGCCCGGCAACGATGGTACGCAGAACCCGCCCGTCGAGGCGCGCCTCGTCGAACGGCGTGTTCCGGCAGCGCGACTTCAGGGAGCGGGGATCGAGCACATAGGGCATGCCGGGATCGAACACGATCACGTCCGCCGCCGCGCCGGGCCGCAGTGTGCCGGCGTCGAGCCCCAGAATCTGCGCCGGCCGGGTGGAAAGGGCGGCGAGCAGGTTCACGAGGTCCACCTGATCGGAATGCACGAGGCGCAACGCGGCGGAGAGCAGCGTCTCCAGCCCGATGGCGCCGGGCTCGGCCTCCGAGAAGGGGAGGCGCTTGCCTTCCACGTCCTGCGGCAGATGATCGGAGACCACCACGTCCAGGAGGCCGGAGGCGAGCGCGCGGATCAGCGCCTGCCGGTCCTCTTCTCCGCGCAGAGGCGGGGCGAGGCGGAAATAGGTGCGGTAGGCGCCGATATCCAGTTCGTTGAACGAGAGGTGGTTGATGCTGACCGAGGCGGTCACCGGCAGCCCCGCCGCCTTCGCCCGCTCCAGCACCTCCAGCGATTCGGCGCAGGTGAGCGCCGCCGCGTGGTAGCGCGAGCGCGCCGCGCCCACGAGCCGCACGTCGCGCTCCAGGATGATGGTTTCGGCCGCCTTGGGATTGCCGGAGAGGCCGAGGCGGGAGGCGAAGGCCCCCTCGTTCATCGCCCCCTGCGACATGGACGCGTCCTCGGTGTGATGCACGAGGAGCGCGTCGAAGTCGCGGGCGTAGGTGAGCGCACGGCGCAGCACCTGGGCGTTCATGATCGACTTGTGGCCATCGGTGAACGCGACCGCGCCGGCGGCCTGCAAAAGGCCGATCTCGGTCATCTCGTGGCCTTCGAGGCCCTTGGTGATGGCAGCCATGGGATGCACCCGCACCACCGCCGTGTCCCGCGCCCGGCGCAGGATGAAGTCCACGATGGCCGGATCATCCACTGCCGGATCGGTGTCCGGCTGGCAGATGATGGTGGTGACACCGCCCGCCGCCGCCGCGTGGCTGGCCGAGGCCAGCGTCTCCCGATGCTCGGCGCCGGGCTCGCCCACGAAGGCGCGGATGTCCACGAGGCCGGGGGCGACCACCCCCCCGGCGCAATCGACAACCTCAGCACCGTCCGGAATGCCGGCGGCGGCGATGCCGAAGCCGGCATCCTTCACCACGCCATCGGCGAGAAAGACGTCGCCATGGAAGTCCGCGCCGCGCGAGGGATCGATGACCCGTGCATTGGCGAGCAGAAGCGGCCGGGAATCGTTGGAATGGGAGCGGCCGTTACGCATTGGGAAGCTTCCGCGCGAGGGAATCGAGCACTGCCATGCGCACGGCGACGCCCATCTCCACCTGCTCTCGAATGAGGGACTGCGCCCCGTCGGCGATGGACGAGTCGATCTCCACGCCGCGGTTCATGGGGCCGGGATGCATTACCAGCGCATCGGGCGCGGCGTAGCGCAGCTTGGCCTCGTCGAGGCCGAAATAGTGGAAATACTCCTTCACAGAGGGAATGAAGGAGCCTGCCATGCGCTCACGCTGAAGGCGCAGCATCATCACGATGTCCGCCCCTTCGAGCCCCGCCTCCATGGTGCGGAACACCTCGACGCCGAGGGTTTCCACGCCCGAAGGCAGCAGGGTGGAGGGCGCCACCACGCGCACCTTGGCGCCCATGGTGTTGAGCAGGGCGATGTTGGAGCGCGCCACGCGCGAATGCAGCACGTCCCCGCAGATGGCGACTGTGAGGCCCTGGATGCGCCCCTTGTTGCGGCGGATGGTGAGGGCGTCGAGCAGGGCCTGGGTCGGGTGCTCGTGGGCGCCATCGCCGGCATTCACCACGCAACAGTCCACCTTGCGCGCCAAGAGCGCCACCGCGCCCGAGGCGTGATGGCGGACGACGAGGATGTCCGGGTGCATGGCGTTCAGCGTGATCGCGGTGTCGATCAGCGTCTCGCCCTTCTTCACCGAGGACGACGCGACCGACATGTTCATCACGTCTGCGCCGAGCCGCTTGCCCGCGATCTCGAACGAGGACTGGGTGCGGGTGGAGGCCTCGAAGAACAGGTTGATCTGGGTGCGTCCGCGCAGCGTCGTGCGCTTCTTCTCGATCTGCCGGTTGAGTTCGACGAACTCCTCGGCGAGGTCGAGCAGACCCGTGATCTCGCCGGCGGAAAGCCCTTCGATGCCGATGAGGTCTCGGCCGGAGAGCGTGAAGGCGGAAGCATCTTGCATGGCAGGCGGGAGGCATATCCCCCAAGCGCGGCCCCGGCAAGGGAAGCCTGTGAATGGCGCAAGACTCGGTCCAGCGCGAGCGACGAGATTTACCGCGCATTCACCATCCGTGAAGGGCGGTCCCGGTGATTCCCCAGCGTCGCCACACTTTGGAACGAAGTCTCACCGAGCCTTTGCGCAGCCGGGCCGGACGGGCTGAGGCGAGCCGCCAGACCGTTGCCCCGGGGTTGGGAGTTACTCGTTATGTCCATTCTGATGCGGACGAACCTCATGGCGCTCGGCGTCGCCGTGGTCCTCACCGGCGGAGCCGGCACGGGCCATGCGGCCGCCATCGGCACCGGCGCGCTGGCCATGGCGCCGGCCAAGGCCGCGAGCGTCACCGATGTCGGCTACTGGTATCGCGGCCGCTATTACGGCGGCTGCTGGAACTGCGGCAATGGCGCCGCACTTGGCGCGGGTGTCGCCATCGGCGTGCTGGGTGCGGCGGCCATCGCTGGCGCTGCGGCTGCCCCTCCGCCGCCCCCGGTCGTCTATTATGAGCAGCCGCCGGTGGTTTATTACCAGCCTGCGCCGCGCGTCTATCTGGAGCCGGTGCCTCCGCCGCGCCCGCGCAGCTGCTGGGTGACCACCGGCCCGGGCGGCCAGGGCTATTTCTCGCCCTGCTGAGTCGGCAGGGAAACGGGTTTTCGTGAGGGCGGCTTCGGCCGCCCTTTCGCTTGGGTCAGGCCAGCAATGTCAGGCCAGCATCTTGGCGATCGTCACCACCAGCGGCAGCGTGATGGCGGCGCCGATGATCTGGATGGTCAGGATTTCCGCGAGGAGCGGCGCATCCCCGCCCATCTGCCGTGCCAACACGTAGCCGTTGGGGGCCGAAGGAACTGCGGCGGTGATCGCCACCACCACAAGCTCGGTGCCGCGTAGACCGAAGGCCAGCGCCAGCGCGAGAGCGATGGCCGGCTTCACCAGCAGCTTCAGGGCGAGGCTGGCGAACACGATGGCGCGCGGCCGCTTCAGGCGGTCGAGGATCAATCCACCGCCGACCACCAGCAGTCCCAGCGCCAGCGAGGCCTTGCCGAGGATGTCGCCGAACTCCACCAGCACCTTTGGCACGGGGAATCCCGTCACATTCAGCAGCGCGCCCGCCGAGCACGCCCAGATGTAGGGATTGCGGGCCAGCTGCTCGGCTACGTAGGCGAACGTGGGCGGGTGGCGGCCGGAGAAGGAGGCCAGCACCAGAACGGCGATGACGTTCACCACCGGGATCATCGCCACCAGTGCCAGCGCGGCGATGGTGATTCCCGCCGCGCCGTAGAGGCCGCCCGCCACCGCCAGCACGATGTAGGTGTTCCAGCGCACCGCCCCCTGGAACAGGGAGGTAAAGCCGGGCCCGTCTGCCGCGAGCGCTGCGATCAGCGGCTTGTGCAGAAGCACGATCAGGCCCGAGAGAATGATGACCGTTCCGATGAGCGCGCCGGCGACCGCCAGGACATTCACCGTGCTCAGGTCCGCCTTTACCGCAGATACCACCAGGAGGGCCGGGAACAGCACGAAATAGGTGAGCTTCTCCAGCGCCGCCCAATGGGCCGCATCCTTCAGGAGGATGCGCCGCAGGACGGCGCCGAGGGCGATGATGAGAAAGACCGGCACGAGGGCCGTGATTATGAGGCTCATGGGGCAGACGCTTACCGTGCCGGCCGTTCGGCGGCAGGCAATTATTCCTCTGCGGCGGTGTGAATTTGCCGCGCGCCCGCTTTAGGCCCGGAGCCGGGAGAAGAAAAGCGCCATCGTCCCGAAACGGGACGGGGCGGCGGCCGAGCGAGAACCTGCCGGGAACGGGAACGGACCGAATCAGTCCTCCCGGTCGGTTTCCTCTTGGTTCTCCATGAGGCGGTCGAGGAAGCCAAGGGCGCCTTCAAGGATGAAGGCCGCCGCATGCTGGTCCACCACCTCGGCCCGGCGCGCGCGGCTCATGTCGGCCGAGATCAGCGCCCGCTCCACGGCGGCCGTGGACAGGCGTTCGTCCCACAATGCGATGGGCCGTCCCGCCAGCCGCGCGAAATTGCGGGCAAACGCCCGGCTCGCCTGCGCTCGCGGGCCTTCTGACCCATCCATGTTCAGGGGCAGCCCCAGCACGAAGGCCACCGCCCGCCGCTCGTCGGCCAGAGCGACCAGTCGCTGGGCCTCGGCCGTGAACTTGGTGCGTTTGACCGTCTCGATCACCGTCGCGATGCGCCGGTCCGGGTCGGCGCCGGCGACGCCGATGGTCTTGGTGCCGAGATCCAGCCCAATCAGCGCGCCGCGCGGCGGCAGGAGGGCGGCGATGTCCGCGAGTGGACCGACGGGGGCGGGGAGGGGCGTGCCTGCCATATGGGAGGGGTAGAGGATTCCCGATCGGGGTCAACAGATGCGTCGCAGCGGCCGCCCCTGACGCGCCAAACCCTTCCACCGCGGCATACCCCTTGCTATAGCGGCGGGCAGCTTTTGGGAGCGTACTCATGTCCGTCGATCAGGCGACAGTCCGCCGGGTGGCCCATCTCGCACGCATCGCGGTGCGCGAGGAGGAGCTCGGCCATCTTCAGAACGAGCTTAACGCCATCCTCGATTTCGTCGAGCAACTGGCCGATCTCGACGTTTCCGGCGTCGAGCCCCTGACCAGCGTCGTTCCCGTGGAGCTGCCCATGCGGGAGGATGCCGTGACCGACGGCAACTGCCCTGAGAAGGTGCTCGCCAACGCCCCCGATGCCGAGGGCGGCTTCTTTACCGTGCCGAAGGTGGTGGAATGACCAAGCTCACCAAGCTCACCCTCACCCAGGCGCGCGAGGGGCTTGCCCAGGGCGAGTTCACCTCCGTGGAACTCACCGAGGCCTATCTGAAGGCCATGGAAGAGGCGCGCCCGCTCAACGCCTACGTGCTCGAGACGCCGGACATCGCGCTGGAGATGGCGCGCGAGAGCGACAAGCGCATCGCCTCCGGCGACACCGGGCCGCTGGAGGGCATCCCCCTCGGCATCAAGGACATGTTCGCGACCGAGGGCGTGCGCACGACGGCCTGCTCCAAGATCCTGGAAAACTTCGTGCCGCAGTACGAATCCACCGTCACCTCCCACCTGTGGCGGGATGGCGCGGTGATGCTCGGCAAGCTCAACAATGACGAGTTCGCCATGGGCTCGTCCAACGAGACCTCGGCCTTCGGGCCAGTGGTGTCGCCTTGGCACCGCGATGGCGATGATACCCCCATCGTGCCCGGCGGCTCGTCCGGCGGCTCGGCGGCGGCGGTGGCGGCCTTCCTGTGCGCTGGCGCAACGGGCACCGATACCGGCGGCTCCATCCGCCAGCCGGCGGCCTTCACCGGCACGGTCGGCATCAAGCCCACCTATGGCCGCTGCTCGCGCTGGGGCATCGTCGCCTTCGCCTCGTCTCTCGACCAGGCCGGGCCGTTCGCCCGCACGGTGAACGACGCGGCCATCCTGCTGCGCTCCATGGCGGGCTACGACCCGAAGGACTCCACCTGCGTCAACCGGCCGGTGCCGGATTATGAGGAGGCGGTGGGCGCGTCCATCAAGGGCAAGAAGATTGGCATTCCGCGCGAATATCGCATGGACGGTATGGCCGACGAGATCGACACCCTCTGGCGCGAAGGCGCCAAGTGGCTGGAAGAGGCCGGCGCCGAGATCGTCGACATCTCGCTGCCCCACACCCAGTACGCGCTGCCGGCCTATTACATCGTCGCCCCGGCGGAAGCCTCGTCCAACCTCGCCCGTTATGACGGCGTGCGCTACGGCGCCCGCGTGCCGGGCAAGGACGTGGTGGAGATGTACGAGAATACCCGCGCCGCCGGCTTCGGCCCGGAAGTGCGCCGCCGCATCATGATCGGCACCTACGTGCTCTCGGCCGGCTATTACGATGCCTATTACCTGCGTGCGCAGAAGGTGCGCAGCCTCATCAAGCGCGACTTCGACCGCGCGTTCGCGCAGGGCGTCGATGCCGTGCTGACCCCGGCGACGCCGTCGCCTGCCTTCGGCATCGGCGAGAAGCTGAAGGCCGACCCGGTGGAGATGTATCTCAACGACGTCTTCACGGTGACGGTGAACATGGCCGGCCTGCCGGGCATCTCCGTTCCCGCCGGCCTGTCGGCCGACGGCCTGCCGCTGGGCCTTCAGCTCATCGGTCGCCCGTTCGAGGAGGGGACTTTGTTCTCCCTCGCCGAGGTCATCGAGGAGGCGGCCGGCCGCTTCCCGGTCGAGGATCTGTGGTGGAAGGCTTGAAATAAGGGACGCAGGCGGAGCCGGTGCCTTGCCCGGCTCCGCTATTGCACACCTCAATAATAGCCAAGCGGTTGTTTCGGCGATTGTCCGGTGCGGAGTGCTGTGAGGCGCTTGCGCAGAGATTTCCGCCGCCGAACGAACATCTGTGAAATGCGCGACCAGATGGTCGCGTCCCCCTGCCGCAGTTCCTTGTTCTCGTTGAGCGCCGCCTTGAAGGCGTGGACGAGATCATCGGTCGCTGACAGTACACGGCGATAGGGGAAGATGCGGGCAAGCTCGGGATAGCGCACCTCGCCGCGACGCTCGACGAAGGGCTGGAGCCGCGCATGGCGCCCGCCCCGGTCCGGACCCAGGGCCTCTGCCAGCCGGTCGAGCGCACGCACCCGGATGTCCCACTCCTCCTTCAGGATGCCCACTCCTTCCAGGATCCGGTCCGGAGCGCCTTCGGAAAAGTCGGTCCGAGCTGTCCAGCGCAGATACCCGGCGATGCCCTTGCTCACCAGTTGGGCTTCCGAGCGGGCCGGGAAATGCGCAAGCTGGACGTTGGGAAGCAGCGTGGTGGGCAGGGTGACGTCCCACTTGGTGGCGCGGTGGTTGCCATCGACGATGGCGAAGCCGCGCTCGCAGGCGAGCTGACCCGGCACGACCACCTTGAAAATGTAGGGCTCATGCACGGCCACGTGCCGCAGCCGGGTCAACGGGCAGGGCTCTTGGAGGTCGTCCTCCTCGGTCATCAGGTAATGACGCGGGTTCAGCCCACCGAGCCGGTAGCCGCCGATGGCTGCGAGGTCCGTCTCGAGGGCTGCACGGTCCTCGGCGACGATGAACTCATCGCCATCCAGCGGGAAAACGAAGTCCCAGGAGGAAGCTGCCATAGCGTAGGCGATGAGGGCCGTGGTGCGTTCGCCCTGATGATAAGCCGCCAGTGACTTTTCAGAAGTCACCGATATGGGAAGACCTTCCGTTACCAGAATGTCGAGGATGCGAGTTGTCTGGTCGGTGCTCCCATCATCGACAATGTAAAGGTGGTCTAAGAAAAATAGATTATGACGCACCCAAGCTT
>JAYSCE010000101.1:2099-10606 GCA_041915035.1 Xanthobacter sp. | reverse complement strand
GAGCAGGAAGGCTCCGGTGTCGGCCCGGTGGACCGGCAGGCGGCTGCCCGTGAACTCGTGATGGTGATAGGGCGGGAAGGCGCTGCCCACCACCGCGCGGGTGGCGGTGAGGTGGATGGCGAGCTGGCTCGCGATGGTCGGATGCTCGATGTAGGAGACACCCTCCGGCGCCAGCAGCGAGGCGAGGATATGGCCGTTCTGGCCAGCCTCGGAGGCGGCGAGCGGCGCCAGCGAGCCCACCGGCAGGCCGAGGTCGAGGCCGACGCCGTAGAGATGACGCGCGCGCACGCCGGCGCCGGTGAGGATCAGCAGGCGATGCTCGGGGAGCACCTTGCGGATCTCCTCCACGATGGGAAGGATCGCGGATGCGCCCTTGTCCATGATGGACCGGCCGCCGATCTTCACCACCTGCAGCCAGGGCAGGAGGCGGATGGGGCGCACCCCGGCGACGGGCCGGGTCAGAGCGCCGTCGAGGAGGGTCTGGCTCGCGAGCGGCGAGGCGACATGCTTGATGGTGGACGCTTCGGTCATGATCGTGCCTCTCAGCTCGCGGTGATGATGGTGCCGACGTGCTCGCCGGCGAGGGCGCGGGTGAGGTTTCCGGGCACGAGCCCGTTGACCACCTGGACCTCGCGCACATGGCGCGCCTTCTTCAACAGGTCGAGCATGGGGAATTCGAGGATGGAGTCGGCGAGGCCGCGCGAGAGCATCTCGTCCACCGAGATCTTGGGGATGAAGGTGGCGGACTTGTCGGTCTTCGGGTTGCCGGTGAAGAGGCCGTTCTCGTCCTTCACATAGATCATGGCCTTGCAACCGAACTGCTCGGCGAGCAGGAAGCAGCCCGCGTCCGTGCGATAGGGCGGGATCACGCCGGCCGGAGCCGGGCGGGTCCACAGGCCGTAGGGCGGCATGCCGGAGAAGACGACGCCGTTCACCTGCTCCAGATAGAGCGGAACGGCCGACATGCCGGCCCCGTCCACCATGGAGATGCCGTGCTTGGCGAGGAGCTGGCCAAGCATGGCGGCGTTCTGGTCCGCCACCGAGGCGCCGAGTTGGGAGAGCACGCCCGCCGGCAGGTTGAGGCCCGCGGCGATGGAATAGAGGTGGCGGGCGCGAGTGCCGGCGCCGGTGCCGATCAGGAGCTTGTGCTTGGCGCGGGCGGCGACGATCTCGTCCACGAGGGGATAGAGCGCGGCGCGGCCGCGATCGATCACGCTCTGGCCGCCGATCTTGATGACGGTGGCATCGGGGAGGATGCGGAAGTCCGCCGCGGCGTCCGCCGCCGCCAGAAGCTCCGCGTCCGTCAGCGAGCGCTGCATCAGCAGCGCGTCGAGCTCGGCCGTCGTGTTCGCCATTTGATTTGGCCTTCTTAGCTGGCCCGGGGACGTCGGCCCGCCCGGGGGGGGGGGGCGGCTTGCCGGTCCGGGGCTCCTGACCCTGCGCAAGCAGCCGCTGGACTGGATGCTTGAACGGGACCGGAGCCGTCTTGGGGCCTGACTTAGTTTTGCTGGAAGGACAAAGCAATACGTGAAAAGTATGCGAGTTATTCTCAGGACGGCGCTGATGCTGCCCTGTCTCCGGGAAGAATTCGCAGTTTCCGGAACGTCCGGAAAGAACGACACGGAACGCAGGAATTCACATGCCGCAGAGGCAGGCCGACGAAATCTTCGTCAGCCGAGCCAGATGCCGAGCAGCGCCGCGGCGATGACCCACAAGGCGAGATTGCCCCAGAAGGCGCGCTTCGCCTCGGCGCGGCCGATGCCTTCCAGCGACGCGGGCGAGAGGCGCAGGCCGTCGCGGGTCGCCTCGTCCAGTTGCTCCACCACGCGCGCGGTGCGGGTGAGGAGGCCGGGCAGCGTCGCGGCGAAATGGCCCATCTCGCCGAGGCCGGAGCCGGCGCGCTTCAGCTGGCCGACGGGACCGAGATTGCCGGCGATCCAGTCCTCCACCACCGGCTTTGCGGTGCGCCACATGTCGAGCTGCGGGTCCAGCGAGCGGGCGACGCCCTCCACCACCACCATGGTCTTCTGGAGGAGAAGCAGCTCCGGTCGGGTCTGCATGTCGAAAAGAGCGGTGACTTCCAGGAGCAGCGCCAGCAGGCGGGCCATGGAGATCTGGTCGGCGGTCCGCGAGTGGATGGGCTCGCCGATGGCGCGGATGGCGAGGGCGAAATCGTCCACCGAATGGTGGAAGGGCACGTAGCCCGCCTCGAAATGCACTTCCGCCGTGCGCCGCCAGTTGCGGGTGATGAAGCCGTAGAGGATTTCCGCGAGGAAGCGCCGCTCCTTGACGCCGAGCCGGCCCATGATGCCGCAATCCACCACCACGAGGCGGCCCTGCGCATCCACGAACAGGTTTCCCGGGTGCATGTCGGCATGGAAGAAGCCGTCGCGCATGGCCTGCCGCAGGAAGGTCTGCATGACGATGCGGGCGATCTCTTTCGGATCATGCCCGGCGGCGATGATGGCCTTCTTGTCGGAGAGCTTGATGCCGTCGATCCACTCGGTGGTCAGCACCTCGCGGCCGGATCGGTCCCAGTCCACGCGGGGGACATGGACTTCCGGATCATCCTGCGTGTTCTCGGCCAGCTCCGCATAGGCGGCGGCTTCCAGGCGCAGGTCCATCTCCATGGAGACGGAGCGGGCCAGCGTGTCCACCACCGTTTCCAGCCGCAGCCGGCGAGCCTCGGCGAAATTGTGCTCGGCGAAGGCGGCGATGCGGCGGAAGGTGCCCATGTCGGAGGCGAAGCGGCGATTGACGCCGGGTCGCAGGATCTTCACCGCCACGTCGCGACGCTGCCCGTCCGGCTCGATCACTTCCGCCTTATGCACCTCGGCGATGGAGGCGGCGGCGACAGCCGGGCCGAACACCGCGAACACGTCCTGCACCGGCCGCTCGAACGTGTCGGCGACGGTCGCCTCCGCCACGGCCTGGCCGAAGGGCGGCATGCGGTCCTGCAGCACCTCGAGGTCGCGCGCCACCGAGGCGCCCACCACGTCCGGCCGCGTCGCGAGGAACTGGCCGAGCTTCACATAGGATGGGCCGAGCCGCGACAAGGCGGCGGAGAAGCGTTGCCGCCGGTCGCCGGCATCCTTGCGAGCGATCAGCCGCGCGACGTCGAGCAGCGGGCGCGCCAGCGGCGGGGCGGCGGCCGGCGAGACGAGCGAGAGCACGCCCTCGCGTGCAAGCACATAGCCGGCCCGGGCGAGGCGCCAGGCATCGGCGACGAGAAGGAAGATCATGGCCGAAGCCTCCGGCCGCAGGGCACCGCCATCAGATGCGGAAGCCCGAATGGAGGGCGACCACGCCCCCGGTCATGCGGGTGAAGGTGACGCGGGCGAACCCGGCCTCCCGCATCATGCCCGCGAACGCCTCCGCCGGAGGGAAGCGGCGGATGGATTCCACCAGATACTGGTAGGGCTCCGCATCCCCCGCCACGCGCTTGCCGATCTCGGGGATCACGCGGAAGGAGAAGGCGTCATAGACCTTGTCGAGCAGCGGCACGTCCACCTTGGAGAATTCCAGCACGAAGGCGCGCCCGCCCGGCTTCAGCACGCGGCGCATCTCGCGCAGGGCGAGGTCGATGCGCGGCACGTTGCGGATGCCGAAGGCGATGGTCACGGCGTCGAAGCTCATGTCCGGGAAGGGCAGCGCCTCGGCGTTCGCCTCCTCGAAGGCGACGCGGTCGGCAAGGCCGCGCTTCTCGGCGCGCTCGCGGCCCACGGCCAGCATGTCGGTATTGATGTCGGCGACCACGGCGTCCGTGCCCGGCCCGCCGGCCTCGACCACGCGGAAGGACACGTCGCCCGTTCCGCCCGCAAGGTCCAGCAGGTGGAAGGGCCGCGCGCCCTGGGGCGGGCGCACCTTGGACACCAGCGCGTCCTTCCATGCCCGGTGCAGGCCGCCGGACATGAGGTCGTTCATGATGTCGTAGCGCCGCGCCACCTTGTGGAACACGTCGTCCACCAGCGCCTGCTTCTCGGCGAGGGGCACCGTGCGATAGCCGAAATGGGTATCGGCCCCGCTGTCGCGGGTGTCGTCGGTCGCCGGGGCGGAATTGAAGTCCGTCATCTTGTTTCTGGCCGCGCGCTGTTGCCGTTCGGGCGCGACCTTATCGGATGATGCCGCACGGCGCCATAAAGCCGGCGTCGCAGCCGGACCGGCCCTGTCGGGCCGGCCTCAAGCGTCAGTTGCCCTTCGGGCCGCGGGGGTGCCGGGCGATGCCGGTCACGTCGAATTCGAGTCCAGCCTCGGTGTAGCGGGAATTGGCCGGCGCCTCTTCGGTGGCCTTGCAGCCACGCGAGGAGAAGCTGAGGGGGAAGCGGAGACGGCGCTTGCGGGCGTCGATCTCTTTCCGCAGCGGGAAGACGGGAACGTTGATCGTGATCGTCATAGCCACGCTCCAAAAGTATTCGCGCGTCGAGTTAAGCGTGGAAGAGTTACAAATATTAATCATTTGGTAACACTTCCATGCCGCGGAGGCGTGCTTCTATGGCACGTCCCCATAACGCTGGCTGAAGGCGGCGTTTATTGGGCGTTCATGGGGATGAACGAGGGCTTAATCGCGAAGCGCGCGCGCTGTGGCGGAAAGGGCGCGCAGGAAGCCGGCGAAAGACTATTCGGCGGCTGCGCGGGCGATGCGCCAGTGGGCGAGGATCGCCCGGAGCGCAGCGGGTTTGAGCGGCTTGTTGAGGATTTCCATGTCCGCCGCGCGGGCCGCGTCGCGCACCTTCTTGGAGCGGTCGGCGGTGATGAGCACGGCGGGTATTTTCCCCAGTTTCCACCTCAGCGACATGATCGCCTCGATGCCGTGCCCGCCGTCCAAATGGTAGTCCACGAGGGCAACGTCGGGCTTCTTTCGGCGATGGCGGATGGCCTCAAGGGCACCCTGCGCGCTGGCGGCTGTGATGACGTCGCAGCCCCATCCGGTGAGCAGCATCTGCATGCCGTCGAGAATGGCCGGCTCGTTGTCGATGGCGAGGATGGTGAGGCCGTCGAGCTGCGCACCGCGGCGGGCGGGGCTGGGCGCCACCTCGCGCTCCTCCGGCATGGAGACGGCCACCGGCAATTCCACCGTGAAGGCGGAGCCCTTGCCATGGGTGGAGCGCAGCGCCACCGGATGCTCCAGCACGCGAGCGATGCGCTCGACGATGGACAGGCCGAGCCCGAGGCCGCGCGCCGCCTTCGCCCCCTGGTCGAGGCGCTGGAACTCCTGGAACACCAGCTTGTGCTTGGAGCGCGGGATGCCGACGCCGGTGTCGTAGACCTCCACCCGCACCTTGCCGCCCACCCGCCGGCAGCCGACGAGGATGCGGCCGCGCTGGGTGTATTTCACCGCGTTGGAGACGAGGTTCTGCAACAGGCGGCGCAGCAGCCGGCGATCGGAGCGCACGGCGAGCGAGCAGGGCAGGAAGGTGAGTTCGAGGTTCTTCTCCCGCGCCAGCGGGGCGAATTCCGTCTCCAGCGGCTTCAGGACGTCGGCGATGCGGAAGGCGGAGAATTCCGGCCGCATGACGCCGCTGTCGAGCCGCGAGATGTCCAGCAGGGCGCCGAGGATCTCCTCCACCGATTCCAGCGAGGCGTCGATATTGCCGGCGAGGCGCTCCTCCTCCGATCCCTTGGCCCGCTCCACCATGCTGGTGGCATAGAGGCGGGCGGCGTTGAGCGGCTGAAGGATGTCGTGGCTGGCCGCGGCGAGGAAGCGCGTCTTGGAAAGGTTGGCTTCGTCCGCCTCGGCCTTGGCGATTTCCAGCGCGCCGTTGAGCCGCTCCAGCTCCTCGGTGCGCTCGCGCACGCGCCGCTCCAGCGTTTCGTTGGCACGCTCCAGGGCGAGCGCAGCCTCGACGCTCGCCGTGATGTCGGTGAAGGTCACGGCGATGCCGCCGTCCGGCATGGGGTCCGAGCGCGCCTCGATCACCGCGCCGCGCTGGTGCAGGCGCTCGGAGAATTCGGGGTCGGGGCTCACGTAGCGGGTGACGCGCGTGGCGATGTCGCCGCTTTCCGCGTCGTCGGCAGGGGCGGCGGCGAGGATGTCGGTGAGCGGCACGCCCACGGCGTAGCATTCGCCCGGCAGGTCCAGCATCTGGCCGAACTGGCGGTTCCAGCACACGAGGCGCAGGTCGCGGTCGAACACCGCGATGCCCTGGCGCACATGGTCGATGGCGCTCTGCAAAAGCTCGCGATTGTACTGGATGGCGGCGGAGGCATCGTCCAACAGCTTGAGGGCCGCCTTGGTGGAGACCGCCCGCTTGCGCAGCAGCAGCGACATCACGAGGCGGGAGGAGGCCGCGCCCACCGCCGAGGCGAGCAGATGCTCGGCATGGCGCACCATGCCCGCGTCCGCCTCGCGGTGGGTATCGAGGGCGAAGCCGTGCTGGCGGGCGTAGCTGTCGAAGGCGGCGCGGGCGCGCTCGGCGCCCAGATAGCGCTCCACCGTCGCCATAAGCTCGCCGAGGGAGACGGAGGAGCGCCAGCGCAGGAAGGCGGGCCGCGCAGGCGGCCGGTCGCCCGTCCCCGCGAACAGGCGCGCCTGCGTGCGCTCGATCTGCGAGGGGCGGGTGAGGAAGGAGACGATGACCAGCGCGAGCGTGTTGAGCCCGAGGCTCCAGGCGACGCCGTGGGCGAGCGGCCCGGCGGTGAGGCCGAGGAGCGCCGTCGGGCGCAAAAGGCCGATGCCGAACGGTCCGTTCTGAAGCACGCCGGCGGAGATCAGCCCGGCCTCGGCGAGGCTGGGCATCATGAGCGTATAGGCCCAGGTGGCGCCGCCCACCACGATGCCGGCGATGGCCCCGGCCGCGGTGGCGCGCTGCCAGAGGAGCCCGGCGGCGAAGGCCGGCCCCACCTGCGCGATGGCGGCGAAGGAGAGGAGGCCGATCTGCGCCAGCTGCACCTCGCCGGTGGTGCGGTAATAGAGGTACGCGAGCAGGACGATGGCGAAGATGGAGATCCGCCGCACCATCAGCAGAAGGCCGGTCATGTCCTCGCGCGGCTCACCTTCCGGTTTCGCCGCGCGGCGGCGCAGCAGCAGCGGCATGACGAGATCGTTGGAGACCATGATGGCGATGGCCACGCACTCCACGATGACCATGGCGGTGGCCGCCGAGAGGCCGCCGACGAAGGCGAGCAGCGCGAGGCTGTCGAAGCCGGCGGCGAGCGGCACGGCGAGCACATAGACGTCGCTGTCCACGAGGTTCAGCGGAAACAGCGTCATGCCCGCCAGCGCCAGCGGCACCACGAACAGGTTGATGAGCACGAGATAGAGCGGGAACAGCCAGCGGGCGCGGCGGATCTCGCTCTCGCCCTTGTTCTCCACCACCGCCACATGGAACTGGCGCGGCAGCAGCATGAAGGCGCCGCCGGACAGGATGGTCATGGTGAGCCAGTTTTCCAGCGACAGCCCGCGCTCGAACGGCGCCAGCGCGCTCGCCTCCCGCGCCGCGTAGAACAAAGCGGACGGCCCGTCGAAGATGACGAAGGTGACGAGCAGGCCCACGGCGAGAAAGGCCGCGAGCTTCACCAGCGATTCCGTGGCGATGGCCAGCATCAAGCCGTTCTGGTGCTCGGTGGCGTCGGTGTGGCGGGTGCCGAACAGGATGGCGAAGGCGGCCATGGCGCAGGCGACGAACAGCGCGAGGTCGCCCACCAGCGTGCCGCGCCCGTGCTCCCCCGCGAAATGCCCGAGCAATGCCACCAGCGAGGCCGAGACCGCCTTCAGCTGCAACGAGATGTAGGGCACGGCGGCAATAATGGCGACGAGCGCCACCAGCGCCGCGATGCCCTGGTTCTTGCCGTAGCGGGCGGCGATGAAGTCGGCGATGGAGGTGATGTTGTTGGCCTTGGCGAGCCGCACCACGCGCAGGAACAAGGGCGCGCCCACCGTCATCAGGATGATGGGGCCGAGATAGATGGTGAGGAAGTCGAAGCCCTGGGTGGTGGCGAGGCCCACCGAGCCGAAGAAGGTCCAGGAGGTGCAGTAGACCGCCAGCGACAGGGAATAGATCATCGGCCGCGCGGTGCGCCGGCCCGCGCCCGGGCGCAGCCGGTCGCCATAGCTCGCGATGGCGAACAGGAGGCCGATATAGGCCAATGCCACGAAGATGACGACCGAAGCCTGAAGCATGTCCCCCGTCCGGCTTCCCCCACCGGAAACCGCCCGTTCTTGCTCTGTTTAGGGCGACCTCATCACTTCGTAGGGGGCTTGTCCAGCGGGTGGATCAAAGCCGGCTCACGGTGTAGCGCCGGCGGGCGCGGAGACGGGTTCCAGGAAGAAAGCCACCGCCAGGCCCACCACCGGCGGCTGCCAGGCGTGGGGGCCGTTGTATTCCATATAGGTCACGTCATAGCCCGCCTCCTTCAGCAGGGCGGAATGCGCCCGGCCGGAGCGTTGGACGGGGATCTGCTCGTCGTTCACCCCGTGGGAGATGAACACGCGCGGCGCCCCGCTCTGGCGCTGGACGGACATGAAGCCCGCCGAGGAGACGATGAGGTGGGTGACGAAATGGCCGTTG
>JAYSCE010000101.1:1306-2039 GCA_041915035.1 Xanthobacter sp. | reverse complement strand
AGGGTGTAGCTGCCGCCGTCCGAATGGCCGGCGAAGCAGATGCGGGTGCGGTCGGTCTCGAAATGCCGGGCGACCAAAGCAAGCGCCGTCTCCAGCCGCTCGCGGTCCGGGCCGTTGCCGGCGATCACGATGTCCCAGGTGGGGAAGACCGATTGCGGCACCAGCAGCAGGAAGCGGTGGGTGAGGGCGTGCTGCTCCATCATGGGCAGGATCTTCTGCGCGCTGCCGCCGCCGCCGTGGAACAGCACCATCAGCGGCACCGGGACGCCCGGCGTAAGTCCTTCTGGCACCACAAGAAGCGCATCCCGATCCGCCGAGAGGCCGAGGTTGTGATGGCCGGGGGCAAGGGGCGGCAGGTCCGGCGCGGCGGGGGGGAAGGTGATGTGGCCGGCGAGATGGGGATCGAGCATGGCGGCCTCCCGGATGTCTGGCGTTTTCGCATCCGGTGTACCGTATACAAACGGGAAAATGAAGCCGCGTCAGTCCTTTGCGGCCTCCTCCAGCGCCGCGCGCAGGGCTGTGACTTCGCGCTGGAGGCGCATCACGTCCTCAAGGTTCAGGCCGGTGGCGGCGAGGATGCAGGCGGGGATGTGGCGCGCCTTTTCCTTCAATTCCAAGCCTTTGGGCGTGAGCTTCACCCGCACCACCCGCTCGTCGGCAGGATCGCGGCGGCGGGTGAGGTGGCCGAGAGCTTCGAGGCGCTTCAGCAAAGGCGTGAGGGTGCTGGATTCCA
>JAYSCE010000101.1:0-1296 GCA_041915035.1 Xanthobacter sp. | reverse complement strand
AGAGCGGTGCCGAGGCTGCCGACGGTGCGGTCGTCCTCGGTCCACAGGCTCACCAGCGCGAGGTACTGCGGATAGGTGAGGCCGAGGTCGTCCAGCTGGGGCTTGTAGACCCGGTTGAAGGCGTGGTTCGCGGCATAAAAGGCGAAACACACCATGTTTTCCACCGGGATCAGGCCGGGTTCAGGTGCTGTCAGTTCGGGTGTCAGTTCGGGTGTCGGTTTGGACATGGCGGGCCTCTCGGGCTCCCCTTCAGATAAATCGCGCACGATAGGATCGCAACCGCTTGACGGCCGCCATCGCCTCGGCTATTTAGATCGTACACGATTTAATCGTTCACGAAATACAATCCCGCAGGAGCCCACCATGTCCGTCAACGTCCTCTACTCCACCTCCGCCCGCGCCACCGGTGGCCGCGATGGCCGCTCCGGCACGCTGGACGGCAATCTCGAGGTCAAGCTCGTCACCCCGAAGGAGCTGGGCGGCCCCGGCGGCGAGGGTGTGAACCCCGAGCAGCTGTTCGCCACCGGCTATGCGGCCTGCTTCCTCGGCGCCATGAAGTTCGTGGCCTCGCAGGGCGGCACCGCCAAGGTGCCGGCGGATGCCACCGTCACCGCCACCGTGGGCATCGGCCCGCGCTCGGAAGGCGGCTTCGGCCTGGAGATCGCGCTGGCGGTGGCCCTGCCGGGCGTGGACCGCGAGGCCGGCGAGGCGCTCATCGCCAAGGCGCATCAGGTGTGCCCCTATTCCAACGCCACCCGCAACAATATCGACGTGAAGCTCAGCCTCGCCTGACCCTTCCCTCCCACCTGCCCCGACACGCCGCCGCTCTCCTCCGGAGGGCGGCGGTGTTGTTTTGTCTGAGAGGTGGCGCCCGAAACGCCCACAGGCGCGACGGCCGATGGGGCCGCGCGCCGGTCAGTCCAATGCTGAATGGGGTGGGAGGCTGGACGAAGACCCGAGACCGGGCTCGTTGGGGCTGCTTCCTTCCGGACCTGACCCGGTTGGCGAGTGGCTCGTCCACCGCCAACCTCCCACGCGCTATATGGCAGGGGGAGGGCTGGGATGCAAGGGGTAGGGAAAGGCAAGGGAGTAGAGCTTACGCAACCATTGCGGACAAGCTAGAACGATGCAATTAGCACCTCCGCGAAACTTATTTCTTCGATCCCGCACTCCAAAACGAATCCGAAAAGGGCCCCACCAATGGACCAAATCACGCCTTGGATTCCTGTGTTAGGACCAATATTAACGGCAATTTTTGGGGGACTAGCTGGATACCTGACTGCAAGCTGGAAAGTA
>JAYSCE010000100.1:2250-10644 GCA_041915035.1 Xanthobacter sp. | reverse complement strand
AAGACCGCCGCCATTTCGGGGGCGGCCAGCGCCCGCGGCATTGGTCTTGCCACGGCGAAGCTGTTCGCCGCCCATGGCGCGCGCATCGCCATTCTCGACATCGACGAGGCCGCCGCAAAGGCCGCTGCCGCCGAACTCGGCCCCGAGCACATCGGCGTCGGCTGCGACGTTGCCAACAAGGCCTCCTGCCAGGCAGCCGCCGATACGGTCATCGCGGCGTTCGGCCATGTGGACATCCTCGTCAACAATGCCGGCGTGACCCAGCCGGTGAAGACCCTCGACATCGACGAGGCGAGCTGGGACCGCATCCAGGACATCAACTGCAAGGGCGTGCTGTTCCTCAGCCAGGTGTTCATCCCGCACATGCAGGCGCGCAAGTCCGGCTCCATCGCCTGCATGTCGTCGGTGTCCGCGCAGCGCGGCGGCGGCATCTTCGGCGGCCCGCACTATTCTTCCGCGAAGGCTGGCGTGCTCGGCCTCGCCAAGGCGATGGCCCGCGAGTTCGGCGTGGACGGCATCCGCGTGAACTGCGTCACGCCCGGTCTGATCCAGACCGACATCACCGGTGGCAAGCTGACCGACGAGATGCGCAAGGACATCCTGAAGGGCATCCCGCTCAATCGCCTCGGCGACGCGAGCGACGTGGCCGGCATCTATCTGTTCCTCGCCAGCGACCTGTCCGCCTACGTCACCGGCGCGGTGATCGACGTCAACGGCGGCATGCTCATCCACTAATCCCGGTCCGCCACGGCGCATTGGGGGACGGCCGGTCGCGACGCGACCGGACCCGTCCCGGCGCGGGCGCTCCCCGACAGGAACAGGGACAATGACCACTTCACCTTCCAACGTCTCGCTGGAGCGGCGCGCCTGGAACATCCGGCGTCATGCCATCCGCATGGGCGAGGTGCAGGGGCAGGGCTATATCGCCCAGGCGCTCGACATCGCCGATGTGCTGGCCACCGCCTATTTCCATGCCATGCGCTACGAGCCCCAGAACCCCGAATGGGAAGGGCGCGACCGTTTCCTGCTCTCCAACGGCCACTATGCGATCGCGCTCTACGCAGCGCTGATCGAGGCCGGCATCGTCCCCGAGGACGAGCTGCAGACCTACGGCTTCGACGACAGCCGCCTGCCCATGTCGGGGATGGCCGCCTACACCCCGGGCATGGAGATGTCCGGCGGCTCGCTCGGCCTCGGCCTGTCCATCGCGGTGGGCAAGTGCCTCGGCCTGAAGCGCAAGGGCTCGGACAGCCGGGTCTACACCCTGTTCTCCGACGGCGAGCTGGACGAGGGCTCCGTGTGGGAGGCCATTATGTCGGCCGCCCATTACAAGCTCGACAACCTCATTGCCATCGTCGACGTGAACAACCAGCAGGCGGACGGCCCCTCCACCTCCATGCTCGGCTTCGAGCCGCTGGCAGAGAAGCTGGAAGCCTTCAACTGGTTCGTGCAGCGGGTGGACGGCAACGATCTCAACGCCGTGCGCAACGCCTTCGACGCGGCCAAGGACGCCAATGGCGGCCGGCCCAGCATGATCATTGCCGACACGCTCATGGGCAAGGGCATCCCCTTCCTCGAGGCGCGCGACAAGAACCATTTCATCCGTGTGGATGCCCATGAGTGGCAGCTGGCCCTGGCCGCCCTCGACGAGAGGAAGCCCGCATGAAACCCGCTCCCGCCGCCAAGGCTGATACCCCGGCCAAGCCGCGCCTGACCACCTCCGCCATGATCGCGTCCATCGCGGGCGAGGGGCAGCGCACCAAGCCGGCTCCCTTTGGCCACGCGCTGGTCAAGGCCGCGCAGAACGATCCCTCCATCGTCGGCATGACGGCGGACCTCGGCAAGTATACCGACCTGCACATCTTCCAGCAGGCCTTCCCGGATCGCTACTACCAGATGGGCATGGCCGAGCAGCTTCTGTTCGGCGCCGCCTCGGGCCTCGCGGCGGAGGGCTTCACGCCCTTCGCCACCACCTATGCGGTGTTCGCGTCGCGCCGGGCCTACGACTTCATCCACCAGACGATTGCGGAAGAAGACCGCAACGTGAAGATCGCCTGCGCCCTGCCGGGCCTCACCTCCGGCTATGGCCCGTCCCATCAGGCGGCGGAAGATCTGGCGCTGATGCGCGCCATCCCGAACATGACGGTCATCGATCCCTGCGACGCGCACGAGATCGAGCAGGCAGTGCCGGCCATGGTGGCCCACAAGGGCCCCGTCTACATGCGCCTGCTGCGCGGCCAGGTGCCGCTGGTGCTCGACGAGTACGGCTACACCTTCGAGCTAAGGCGAAGATGATGCGCGACGGCTACGAGGTGCTGTTCATCTCGTCCGGCATCATGACCATGCGCGCGCTGGAAGCCGCCAAGGCGCTCGAGGCGGACCGCGTGGACGTGGGCGTGCTGCATGTGCCCACCATCAAGCCGCTCGACACGGCGACCATTCTGGAAGCCTGCGCCAAGCCGGGACGCCTCGTGGTGGTGGTGGAAAACCACACCGTCATCGGCGGCCTCGGCGAGGCGGTGGCGGGGTTGCTGATGCGTGAGGGCGTCCACCCCGCCTTCCGCATGATCGGCCTGCCCGACGAGTTCCTGGCCGCCGGCGCGCTGCCCACCCTGCACGATCGCTACGGCATCTCCACCGACGCGCTCACGGCGCAGGTGAAGGGCTGGCTCAAGTAATTCATCCGGTCCCAGCCCCCGGCAAGAGGGGCGGGCCGAGCGGGAGGAAACGATGAAGAAGATCGGCTTTGTGGGGCTCGGCTCCATGGGCCTGCCGATGGCGGCCAACCTCGCCCGTGCCGGCTTCGCCGTGACGGGCTTCGATATCCGGCCCGAGGCCGGGACGAAGCTCGCCGGTGCCGGGGGCGCGGCCGCGGCCAGCCTCGCAGACGCCTTCGCCGGCCAGGATGCCGTGGTGCTGATGGTGGTGAATGCCGCCCAGGCCGAGGACATCCTGTTCGGCGCGGGCGCATTGGCGCATCTGCCAGAAGGCGGCACGGTCATCCTCATGGCCACCTGCCCGCCGGCCGCCGTCGCGGCCCTCGCCAAGCGTGTGGAGGCCGAAGGCCGCCGCCTCGTGGATGCCCCCGTCTCGGGCGGTGTGGTCGGGGCCGAGGCGGGCAGCCTGACCATCATGGTCGCGGCACCGTCCGACCTGTTCGCGCAGGTGAAGCCAGTGCTGGATGCGATGGGCTCCAAGGTGGTGCTGCTGGGCGACAAGGCCGGGCAGGGCGCCACCGCCAAGGCGGTGAACCAGCTTCTGTGCGGCGTCCATCTGGCGGTCGCCGGGGAGGCCCTGTCGCTGGCCGAGACGCTCGGCCTCGACATGAACGCCATGCTCGACATCGTTTCCGGTTCGGCGGCCTCGAGCTGGATGCTGCGGGACCGCGGCCCGCGCATGCTGGAGAGCGAGCCGCGCGTGACCAGCGCCGTGGACATCTTCGTGAAGGATCTCGGCATCGTTCTCGAAGCCGGTGCCGGCGCCAAGACCGCGCTACCCCTCGCGGCAACCGCCCACCAGATGTTCCTCTCCGTCTCCGGCCGTGGCCGCGGCGCCGAGGACGACAGCCAGGTGATTGCCGCCTACCGCGCCCTGCAGGGCCGGGACTAGTCCCTTTTTCCAACGACCAAGCCGCTCAAACGGCACACTAGGGAGAAGACACCATGACACCGACCAAGACCGGCCTGACCCGCCGTCATGTGCTGGCCGCCGGCGCCGCGCTGCCGCTTTTCGGCATCCTCACGCGCCGGGGCGAGGCCGCTGAATTCACCTACAAATATGCCACTGGCCAGGATCCCACCCATCCGGTGAACAAGCGCGCCCAGGAAGCCCTCGACCGCATCCGCGAGGCCACCTCCGGCCGGGTCGAGATCAAGCTGTTCCCGGCCAACCAGCTCGGCTCGGACACCGACCTTCTCGCCCAGGTGCGCTCGGGCGGCGTGGAGTTCTTCAATCTCTCCACCTCGATCCTTGCGACGCTGGTTCCGGTCTCCGGCATCGTCAACACCGGCTTCGCCTTCCCCGATTACGCCACGGTGTGGAAGGCGGTGGACGGCGATCTCGGCAAGTATATCCGCACGCAGATCGAGAAGACCGGCCTCGTTGCCCCCGCCAAGTTCTGGGACAACGGCTTCCGCCAGATCACCTCGTCCACCCGCGAAATCCGCACGCCGCAGGACCTGAACGGCTTCAAGATCCGCGTCCCGCCGGCGCCCATGCTGACCTCAGTGTTCAAGTCCCTGAACGCCGGCGCCACGCCCATCAACTTCAACGAGCTTTATTCCGCGCTCCAGACCAAGGTGGTCGAGGGCCAGGAGAACCCGCTCGCGATCATCGCCTCCACCCGCCTCTACGAGGTGCAGAAGTCCTGCTCCATGACCGGCCACGTGTGGGATGGCTATGTCATCCTCGGCAACCGCCGCGCCTGGGGCACGCTGCCGGAGGACGTCCGCGCCGTCGTCACCCGCGAGCTGGACAAGTCCGCCGTGGACCAGCGCGCCGACATCGCCTCGCTCAACCAGAGCCTGCGCGCCGACCTCACCGCCAAGGGCATCACCTTCATCGACGTGGACCGCGAGTTGTTCCGCAAGGCGCTGGCCGCAACTCCGTTCTACGGCGAGTGGAAGGCCAAGTACGGCGATGAGGCGTGGGGCCTGCTCGAAGCCGCCGTCGGCAAGCTCGGGGGGTGAGCATGTCCCAGCACGTATCCCACTCCATGCCGCCTCCCGGGCACGCGCTGGATGAAACCCACGCGCTGCACGAAGCCTACGCCACAGAGGGCGCGCCGCCCCCGGCGCTTCCCACCGGCTGGCGCCGCGCCGTCTTCGGCGTGGAGACGGCCCTCTGCCGGGTGGTGGAATATCTCGCCGCCGCCCTGGTGCTGGCCGAGATCACCGTGCTCTTCGTCGGTGTGGTGAAGCGCTATGCGCTGCATAGCCCCATCGTTTGGTCGGACGAGCTTGCGTCCGTCCTCTTCATTTGGCTCGCCATGTTCGGCGCCGTGCTGGCCCTCCAGCGCGACAGCCACATGCGCATGACCGCCCTCGTCAGCATGGCCTCGCCCCGCGTGCGGTCGGTGCTGGAGACGCTGGCCCTCGCCGCGCCGCTCGTCTTCCTCGTGGCGGTTCTGCACCCGGCCATCGAGTATGCCGAGGACGAAATGTTCGTCACGCTGCCGGCGCTCGACGTGCCCAACACGTGGAAGGCGGCGGCGCTGCCCATCGGCATCGGCCTCATGGCCCTCGTCAGCTTCCTGAAGCTGGTGCGCGCGGTCAATCCAAAGCAGGTGGCGGTGGTCTGCGTCTGCCTTGTGCTGGCGGTCGCGGTCGGCCATTTCGCTTCTCCGTGGCTGAAGACGCTGGGCAATTACAACCTGCTCATCTTCCTCGTCGGCCTCGTGGCGGCGTCGGTGTTCGCGGGCGTGCCCATCGCCTTCTCGTTCGGCCTCGCGACGGTGGGCTATCTCACCTTCACGACCACGACGCCGCTCGCGGTGGTGGTGGGGCGCATGGACGAGGGCATGAGCCACCTCATCCTGCTCTCGGTCCCGCTGTTCGTCTTCCTCGGCCTGCTGATCGAGATGACCGGCATGGCGCGGGCGCTGGTGGGCTTCCTCGCCAGCCTCCTCGGACATGTGCGCGGAGGCCTCTCCTACGTGTTGATCGGCGCCATGTATCTCGTCTCGGGCATCTCCGGCTCGAAGGCGGCGGACATGGCGGCGGTGACGCCGGTGCTGTTCCCGGAAATGGTGAAGCGCGGCGCCAAGAAGGGCGATCTCGTCGCCCTTCTCGCCGCCACGGGCGCGCAGACGGAGACGATCCCGCCCTCCCTCGTGCTGCTCACCATCGGCTCGGTCACGGGCGTGTCCATTGCGGCGCTGTTCACCGGCGGTCTTCTGCCCGCTCTGGTGCTTGGTCTCGCGCTGTGCTTCCTCGTGCGGTACCGCTATCGCAACGACGACCTCTCCAACGTCAAGCGCGTCTCCGCGCGGGACATCCTGTGGTCTGCGGGCATCGCGCTTCCGGCCATTGCCCTGCCGTTCGTCATCCGCGGCGCGGTGATGGAGGGTATCGCCACGGCGACGGAAGTCTCCACCATCGGCATCATCTATTCGGTGGTGGTGGGCCTGCTCGTCTACCGGCAGTTCGAGTGGAGCCGGGTGGTTCCGATGATGATCAGCACGGCCGCGCTCTCCGGCGCAATCCTGCTCATCATCGGCGCGGCGACGGGCATGGCCTGGGCGCTCACCCAGTCCGGCTTCTCGCAGAACCTCGCCAGGGTGATGTCCGGCCTGCCGGGTGGCGCGGCGACCTTCATGGTGGTCTCCATCCTCGCCTTCATCATCCTCGGCTCGGTGCTGGAGGGCATCCCGTCCATCGTACTGTTCGGGCCGCTCCTGTTTCCCATCGCGCGGCAGATGGGCATCCACGAGGTCCACTATGCGATGGTGGTCATCCTCGCCATGGGCATCGGCCTGTTCGCCCCGCCCTTCGGCGTCGGCTACTACTGCGCGACGGCCATTGGCGACGTGAACCCGGACGAGGGCATGAAACCCATCGTCGGCTACATGCTGGTGCTGCTCATCGCGCTGGCTGTGGTGGCCGCGGTGCCGTGGATCTCCATCGGCTTCCTGCCCTGAGTTCCGCCCCTGAGGACGGCGCCCGGCCCACATCGGACCCCGTCTTCCCGATCACGACCTCCCTAGCCTGAAGGCCCGCCGGTTCGCCGGTGGGTCTTTTTTTGTGCGCTGGCCGCAGGGCACGAGAAAACGCCGGCCGGAGAAGGATCCGGCCGGCGCAACACCTCGGGACTGAATATCGCGCGCCGCCTCAGTCCGGCGAGACCACGTTGGTGGGACGGCCGGCGACGAAGTCCTCGATGTTGTCGATGAGCTGGTCCGCCAGCGCCTGCTGCGCCTCCAGCGAGGCCCAGGCGATGTGCGGCGTGCAGATGACGTTGCGCCGCCGCGCGAGGCGCATGAAGGCGCTGTCGGGGGCCGGGGGCTCGGGCAGGGTCACGTCGAGGCCGGCGGCGCTCACGAGCCCCTCGTCGAGGGCGATCTCCAGATCCTCCTCCACGATCAGCCCGCCGCGCGCGGTGTTGATGAGGATCGGCCGGTTCTTCATGCGCCGGAAGGCGGACATGTCCAACATGCCGCGCGTCTCTTCCGTGAGCGGGCAGTGCAGGGTGATGGCGTGGGAAGTCTCGATCAGTTCGTCGAGGCTGACGACGCCCGCCGTGCCCGGCTTCGCCATGGGGTCGTAGAACACCACGTCCATGCCGAAAGCCCGTGCGATGCCGGCCACCTGCGAGCCCAGCACGCCGGCGCCGACGATGCCGAGCCGGCGACCGGCGAGGTCCACAATGGGGTTGGTGAAGAAGCAGAACTGCTGCGCCGCCTGCCAGGCGCCTTCCAGCACCTCCGCCCGGTAGGGCACGATGGAGCGGGCGAGGGAGAGCAGCAGCGCGAAGGTGTGCTCCGGCACGGTGGCCTTGGCATAGCCGCGGATGTTCACCGTCGGCACGCCCCGCGCAGCCGCAGCCTTTTTGTCCACGCAATCGGTGCCGGTGGCGGCGATGGCGATGAGCTTGAGGTTGGGGAGCTGGGCGAGCGTGTCGGCCCGCAGATCCACCTTGTTGTTGATGAGGATGGTGGCGTCCTTCGCCCGTTCGATCACCTCGCTTGCGCTGGTGCGATCATATTCCACCCACTCGTGGGGGAAGGACGGGCGGCGGACATTCACTTCGGGCGCGATGGTGTCGCGGTCGAGAACGACGATCCTGTGCATGGTCTTGGTCTTTCCGATTGGCGCGACAGGGTCAGAGCCGCACGCGAGCGGCGTCGGCCACGGCCTCGGCGGTGATGCCGAAATGCCGGTACAACGCATCCGCCGGGCCGGAGGCACCAAAGCCCGTCATGCCGACGAAGCCACCATCCTCACCGATCCAGCGCTCCCAGCCGAATTTCACCGCCGCCTCCACCGCGACGCGCACGGTGCCTTCGCCCAACGCCGCCTTGCGGTAGGCTCTATCCTGCGCCTCGAACAGGCTCCAGCAAGGCATGGAGACCACCGCCGTGGGAATGCCCTCCGCCTGCAGCAGCGCGCGAGCCTCCACGGCGATCTGCACTTCCGAGCCGGTGGAGATGAGGGTGACGCGGCGTGGGCCGCCCTCGGCCTCATGAAGCACGTAGGCGCCGCGGGCCGAGCGGTTCTCCGCGCCTCCGTCACGGCGCAGGGCCGGCAGGGACTGGCGCGCGAAGACGAGCGCCACCGGGCCGGTGCGATGCTCCAGCGCGATCTCCCACGCCTCCGCCGCCTCGATGGCGTCGCAGGGGCGCAGCACGGTCATGTTGGGCATGGCGCGGAGCGAGGCGATGATCTCCACCGGCTGGTG
>JAYSCE010000100.1:0-2240 GCA_041915035.1 Xanthobacter sp. | reverse complement strand
CTTGCCGATGCCGATGGAATCGTGGCTGAACACGAACTTCACCGGCAGCCCCATCAGCGCCGCCATGCGCAGGGCCGGGCGCTCATAGTCCGAGAAGGGCAGGTAAGTCACAGCCAGCGGGATGACGCCGCCGTGGGCGGCCATGCCGTTGGCCAGCGAGCCCATGGCATGTTCGCGCACGCCGCAATGGATGTAGCGGCCGGCGCGGTCCTTGGCGGTGAAGGCGGAAAGCTGGCGCTTATGGTTGGTGGGGGCCTCCAGATCCGCGCAGGCGGTCATGATGTCGGGCAGGACCTCGTACAGCGCAGCAGCGATGTCGCCGGAGGTGGCGATGGAGAAGTCCGCCTTCTCCTCGGCCGCCATCTTCGCCTTGTAGGCGTGGATGGCCTCACGCGCCCCGGCAGCCAGCGTGCCGGAGATGGTGCGGTGGAGTTCGTCCTGTACCTGATTGCCCGCCGCTGCAAGCCGCTGGCGCCAGGCGGCCCGAGCCTGCGCGCCCGGCGCGCCGGTGGTCCGCCAGTCGGCGCCGATGTCGGCCGGAATGTCGAAGCTGCCGCTTGTCCAACCGAAGCGCTCCGCCATGGCAGCACGATCCTCGGGGAAGAGCTTGCCGGAATGGCCGCCACGCTGGCCCTCAAGCCGCGGGATGCCGCGGGCGATGGTGGTCTTGCAGGCGATCATGGAGGGTCGGGGATCGGCCTTGGCGGCGCTTATGGCGGCGTCTACCGCTGCGATGTCGTGCCCGTCGATCTCCACCACGTGCCAGCCGGCCACGCGGAAGCGCTCGGCCACGTTCTCGGAGATGGACAGCTCGGTGGAACCATCATCGGTGATGGAATTGTCGTCCCAGAAGAAAGTGAGCTTGCCGAGCTTGAGGTGGCCGGCGAGCTGGATCACCTCCTGGCCCACGCCCTCCTGCAGGCAACCATCGCCCACGAACGCCCAGGTGCGGTGATCGACGAGAGCGTCGCCGAAACGGGCGTTGAGATGGGCTTCGGCGATGGCCATGCCCAGCGCATTGGCGATGCCCTGCCCGAGGGGGCCGGTTGTGGTCTCTATGCCGGCAGCGGGCTCGTATTCCGGATGGCCGGCGCAGGTTGAGCCGAGTTCACGGAAGCTCTTTACCGCATCGAGCGAGATGTGGTGATAGCCGGTGAGGTGCAGCAAGGAATAGAGCAGGGTGGAGCCGTGCCCGTTGGAGAGCACCACCCGGTCGCGGTCCGGCCAGGTGGGATCGGCCGGATCGAATTTCAGGTGGCGGCTGTAGAGCACCGTCGCGATCTCGGCCATGCCGAGGGGAACGCCCTGATGGCCTTCGCCCGCCGCAAGAATGGCATCCACCGCGAGGAAGCGGATCGCATGCGCCATGGGCTGGAGCGCCGCCGAAAAGTCCGCGCCATCGTGGGCGGAAATGGCGACATCGCAAGTGGGGGCAGGGGCTTGGCCGCTCAAAGTTCGTCTCCTCATCGTGCCTTGGTCTTTTAGGGGCGCGATGATGCCGAAAGCGGCTTGAGGCCGGTAACGCGAAATACACACCGATTGCTGAAGGTGATTCACTAGTGCGGTGAATTTTCGCTGGGTTGCGGGCCCTCCCGTTCATCCCGAAGCGAGCCCGGGGAGTAGCTGCGGGATACGCCGGGAACGTCTCGCGAGGCCGGGTACTTCTTTCGCCAGAACAGACATGAGCGAAAGGAGCGTTGCCATGACCGAAGACGGATCGGACGCCGAGCGGACCCGCCACGCCACCGACACCGGCCGGAACCGGGACAAGGTGCGCGGGCCGGACTTCGCCGCCGCGCCGCTGGGGACGGATGACGAGGCCGGCGGCCATGCCCCCCAGCAGGACTGGCGCCCGCCGGAGAAGGGCGACCGCATCGCGGACGGCGACCCCAGCGTCGGCGAGCTTTATCGCCCGCAGAGCGAGGAGGACAACCGCGCCCATGCGAATGCGCCCCCCAACTGGGGCACCTGGGCGCTGGTCGCGGCCGGACTTCTGGTGCTCGGGCTGGCGGCGGCCAGCTTCGCTAGCTGAGAGCCGGACGCCGCCTCCGATGTAGCGGCCCCGTCGCTGTAGGGCGAACCGCCGCCAGCACGCGTTCGCGGCGGCGCGAAACGGGGCTGAAACGCCTGCGCGATGCGGCCGTTCTCGTCGGTGTGAGAAGCACGGACGTTGCCGTAAATATTTGATTTCAAAGCCTTGCCGGAGGAACAACCGCTTCCCCCGGCTGTTCGCCAATGGA
>JAYSCE010000099.1:4319-10670 GCA_041915035.1 Xanthobacter sp. | reverse complement strand
TTACCTCCGACGCGACCAATCTCGTCGCCAACGACACGAATGGCGCCTCCGACCTTTTCATGGCGTCGATCCCCGCCACCTCCGTCACCAGCGCCACCCTCACCGAGGACGCGGCGCGCAAGACGCTGAATGCGGCCGGCACCTTCTATTTCGCCGATGCGGATACGGCCGACACCCACGCCGTGAGCGTCGCCGCGCCCGACGGGGCGCTGGGGACGCTTTCCGCCAAGGTGGTGAGCGACATGAACGGCACCGGCGCCGTGGTGTGGTCCTATGTGGTGGACGAGACCAAGGTGGAGCCGCTGGCGGCCGGCGAGACGAAGGTGGAGACCTTTGCCCTGACGCTGGACGACCATCACGGCGGCACCGTCACTCAGAACGTCACGGTCACCCTCACCGGCACGGGCGACGGCGGCGTCGCCCCCATGGTCGCGAGCTTCGCCCTCGCGCCGGACACCGCGTCGGCCCCCACGTCGGGCGCCGCGTCGGACACCGGCCTCTGGGCCACGGTGGCAGCCAGCCTCTCCGGGGCGGGGGACGTGCTGCCCGGGCTGCTCGACGGGCTGGAACAGCGCGTCGCGGCGCTGGAGGCGGCGCATGGGTCCGCGGGAAGCGCCGGCGGCACGGCTCCCCACGCGGGCGGCGGGGATGGGGCGTCGCTGGCGACCCATCTGGAACCCGCCGTCGCCGATCTCCTCCACACTCTGTGGAGCGAGGTTTCCAGCCACGCGGGCAACACGCCGGCCGCGAACCCGTTGGCGGACGGGGCGCAGGCCATCGCCGCCCATCTGTGGGACGTGCTGCACACCCCGCACGACAGCGGCCATTCCCTCGTCTGAGGGGTGACCGCGCCGGCCGCCCGGCGGGCGAGTGGCCTTCGCCGGGGTTGCGGCCTAAAGGAAGAGGCAGGCTCCGCCCGTCAGGGGGCGGAGCGCGATCAGGGCGCCATCTTGCAACCGACCAGCCCCGCCAGCAGCGCATCCGGCCGGCACAGCGCGCCGCCCACGGCCTCCGCCGACGCGGACCTGCCGTCGCGCGCGCTCGCCGCCTGCCGCAAGGCGTTCCTTGCGGTGGCGCTGTTCTCGGCGGCGGTCAACGTGCTGATGCTCGCCGGCTCCTTCTACATGCTGCAGGTCTACGACCGGGTGCTGCCCTCGCGCAGCATCCCGACCCTGGTGGCGCTGACCCTTGCCGTCGCCATCGTCTATGCGGTGCAGGGGCTGTTCGATGCCCTGCGCCAGCGCATCCTCGGGCGCATCGGCGTGGCGCTGGACCAGTCCCTGTCGGGCGAGGTGGCCCGCGTCATCCTGCGCCAGGCGGCGCGGGGCGGCGGCGAGGGCACCATGCGGCTGGCCCGCGACCTCGATGCGGTGCGCACCTTCCTCTCCGGCGTCGGGCCCATGGCGCTGTTCGACCTGCCGTGGATCCCGCTTTATGTGGGCGCGTGCTTCCTGCTGCACCCCGTGCTGGGCGTCATCCTGGTGGCCGGCGCCTCCTTGCTAGTGGGCCTCACGCTGCTCACCGAGGCCGGCACGCGCCGCCGGGTGGACGAGGCGGGGCGCGCCGGCGCCGCCCGCGGTGCCCTGCTGGAACAGGCACGGCGCAATGGCGAGGTGGTCGCCGCCCTCGGCCTCACCAGCCGGCTCATCGCCCGCCTCGACGGGCATGGCGATGCTGCAGTGACCGCTCAGCAGCGGGCGGCGGACGTCTCCGGCGGCCTCGGCGCCATCTCCAAAGTGCTGCGCTTCATGCTCCAGTCCGGGATGCTCGGGGCGGGGGCGTGGCTGGTCATCGAGGGGCAGGCCTCCTCTGGCGTCATGATTGCCTCCTCGGTCATCGCCAGCCGGGCGCTCGCGCCGGTGGAGCTGGCCATCTCCTCCTGGCGCCCGTTCCTCGCCGCGCGGCAGGCCTGGCAGCGGCTGCGGGCGGCCCTCGGCACGCCACACCCGGCCGCGCTCGCCGTCACGCCGGACACCGCGCGCCAGCGCCTGAGGCTGGACCAGATCACCGTGGCCGCACCCGGCGCGACCACCGCCATCCTGTCGCAGGTGAGCTTTTCCCTGGAGGCCGGGCAGGTGCTCGGCGTGGTGGGGCCGTCCGCCTCCGGCAAGTCATCGCTGGCGCGGGTGATGGTGGGCGTGTGGCCGGCGGCGCGGGGCGAACTGCGGCTGGACGGCGCCACCCTCGACCAGTGGCCGGAGGAGGCGCGCGGCGCCATGCTCGGCTATCTGCCGCAGGACGTGGAGCTGTTCGACGGCACGGTGGCCGAGACCATCTCCCGCTTCGATCCCGCCGCCACCGAGGAGGCGCTGGCCGCCGCCGCCCGCGCGGCCGGCGCCTACGACATGATCCTGCGCCTGCCCCAGGGCTTCGCCACCCGCATCGGCGAGAGCGGCAGCATCCTCTCCGGCGGGCAGCGCCAGCGCCTCGCCCTCGCCCGCGCGCTGTACGGCGACCCGTTCCTCGTGGTGCTCGACGAGCCCAATGCCAGCCTCGACACGGAAGGCGAGGCGGCTCTGGCGGAGGCGATCCGCGGGGTGAAGGCGCGCGGCGGCATCTGCGTGGTCATCGCCCACCGGCCCGCGGCGCTCGCCACCGTGGATCTGGTGCTCGTGCTCGCCGAAGGCCGGGTGCAGGCGTTCGGACCCCGCGACGAGGTGCTGAAGAAGGCGCTGGCGGCCCGCGCGCCCGGTGGCGACGACGGCGCGCCCAAGCCGCGCATCGTCGCCGAGCGGGGGTGAGGCCATGACGCGCATCGATCCGCACCGCGACATCCGGAAGGCCGCCCTTGCCGGCCTGTGTACCCTCGGCGTGCTGCTCGGCACGGCCGGCGTCTGGGCCACCACCGTGCCCCTCTCCGGCGCCGTCATCGCGCCCGGACAGGTGGTGGTGGAAAGCAGCGTGCGGCGCGTCCAGCACCCAACCGGCGGCATCGTCGCCGAAATCCGCGTCACGGACGGCGATGCGGTGAAGGCGGGCGACGTCCTGCTGCGGCTGGACGAGACCACCGCCCGCGCCAGCCTCGCCATGGTGGACAACCAGCTCAGCCAGCTCCGCGCCCGCAAGGCGCGGCTCGAAGCCGAGCGCGACGGCCGCGACACGCTCGATCCGCCGGCCGCGCTGGCCCATCCCGACGATCCGGCGGTGGCGGCCGAGATTGCCGCGGACCTCGCCGGCGAGACCGCCCTGTTCCGCTCCCGACGCGCCGCCATGGAGGGACAGACCTCCCAGTTGCGCGAGCGCATCGCCCAGACCAGGCAGGAGATCGACGGCCTCGAGGCGCAGATCGCCTCAAAGCAGGAGCAGAGCCGCATCATCCGGCTGGAGCTGGAAGGCGTCCGCACGCTCTATCAGGCCAATCTCGTCGCCCTCTCGCGCCTGACGGGCCTGGAGCGCGAGGCGGCGCGGCTGTCGGGCGAGGCGGGCCAGTTCACCGCCGAGGTCGCCCGCGCCCGCGGCCGCATCGCGGAGACGGAGCTGCAGATCCTCCAGCTCGGCCAGGACCAGCGGCGCGAGGTGGCGACCGACCTTCGGGACACCGAGGCGAAGATCGCCGACCTCGTGGAGCGGCGCATCGCCGCCCTCGACCAGCTCCAGCGGCTGGACGTGCGCGCCCCCGCCGCCGGCATCGTTCACGAGAGCACGGCGCATACGGTGGGGGGCGTGATCGCCGCCGGTGAGCAGATCATGCTGATCGTGCCGGAGCACGACGCCTTCGTGGTGGAGGCGCGCGTCGAGCCGCAGATGATCGACCGCCTCAAGGCGGGGCAGGACGTGGCCCTGCGCTTCTCCGCCTTCGACAGCGCCACCACCCCGCAGGTGGACGGCGTGGTGGTGCGCGTGTCGCCCGATCTCTCCCACGTGCCCCAGGGCGGCCAGCCCTATTATCTGGTGCGGATCGCCCTCAAGCCGGGCGAGCGGGCGAAGCTCGGCAAGGTCCTTGTGCCGGGCATGCCGGTGGAAGCCTTCATCCGCACCGGCAGCCGCACCGCCCTCGCCTATCTGGTGAAGCCGGTGGAAGACCAGCTGATGCGGGCCTTCCGGCACGACTGAACAGGTGCGCGCGGCGCCTCAGCCGGCGCCGGAGAGCGCCGCGCCGATCTCGGCGTTGGTCATCGCCTTGCCGCCCATGTTCCAGGTGCCATCGACGGCGTGGACGCCGTTGGACCACACCTTGTCCTTCGGCAGCCGGCCACCGGACAGATCGTGCAGGATCTGCGTCGCCTCGCCGAAGAAGGCGGCCTGAACGGCGCGATCCGCCAGCGCGAAGGACGGCGTCTTGGTCTCCACCCAGGCGCCCTCCACTTCCTCGCCCCCGGCGAAGGTCGCGCCCCGGGGCAGGATGTTCACATGGGTTGTGACGTTGGGCGTCATGAGGCCGTGGCCCGAAAGGCCGTGGTGGCGAAGGAAGGACGCGGTGATGAGGGCGACCGCCTCCTTCACCCTGGCCTGCGGCAGGACGCCTTCGGTGAGCGTCAGCGTGATCGGCATGGCTAGCTCCGGGGCGGACAGTCCGCCTCAATCACGACCGTGATATAACGATCGTTATTTGAACCTATATAACGATCGTTATATCGTCAAGGTGACGTATACAGGCCGCGTGCGGGAGGGGATGGAATGGAGAGCGCAGACCGCAAGCAGGCAACCCGGCAGCGGATCGTCGAGGCGGCGAGCCGGGGCTTCCGCAGCCACGGCTTTGCGGGGGTCGGCGTGGATGCCATCGCCCGCGACGCCGGCGTCACGTCGGGCGCCTTCTATGCCCATCTCGGATCGAAGGACCAGGCGTTCGTCGTCGCGCTGGAACTGGGCCTCGACGAGGTCATCGCCGCCCTGCCGGCCTTCCAGGCCGCACACGGCGCCGACTGGGTCGCGGCCTTCGCCGATTATTATCTCGGCCGCCCCCATCGCGCCGACCTCGCCTGCGGCTGTGCGATGACCACCCTGTCGCCGGAAGTGGTGCGCTTCGGCGCCCCGGTTCACGCGCTGTACGAAAAGAAGATGGCGACCATCGCGGATCGCTTCGCCGACGGCCTCGACGGCGACAGCCTCGACGACCGGCGGTCGCGCGCGTGGGCCGCGCTTTCGCTCCTGATCGGCGCCCTCACCCTTTGCCGGGGCAGGAAGAGCCGCGCCGCCGCCGATGCCGTCGCGGCGAGCGCCAAGGCGGCGTCCATCGTCGCGGCCGGCCCCTGCCGAGGGGCCGCAAGCGCAGACGCGTGATCTTGCCGCGGCGGCGCGCGCCGCGTGCGCGCGGCGGGGAAGCTTGTATCCTGTGAGCCGCCAGAGCGAATCGCCGGATCACGTACCAAGGTCATGCCCAGGAAAGACAACAAGCCGCCTGCCGCCGCCCGGGGCGCGACGCTCCAGTCCGTCGCGGACGCCGTGGGCGTGCATCGCTCCACCGTCGCGCGGGCGCTCGACCCGGAGCAGAGCCGGCGCATCTCGGCGGACGTGGTGGAGAAGGTGCAGGCGGAGGCGCGGCGGCAGGGCTACCGGCCGGATGCGGTGGCCTCCTCGCTGCGCACGGGGCGCTCCCGCCTCGTCGGCGTGGTGGTGCCGGACCTTGCTAATCCCGTCTTCGCGCCCATCCTCGGCGGCATCGGCGCGACGCTCGCGGCGCGCGGCTATTCCATGATGGTCGCCGACAGCGGCGAGGACGAGGCCGGGCAGGCGGACATCGTGGAGAAGCTCATCGCCCGGCGGGTGGATGGCCTCGTGCTGGCCACCGCCAAGCGCGACGACGCCACCGTCTCGCTCTGCCTCAAGGCGGGCGTGCCGACCGTGCTCGTCAATCGCGGCGAGGATGGCCTGCGCGCCTCCACGGTGGTCAGCGACGACACCGGCGGCATCGCGGTCGCCGTCGCGCATCTCGCCGGGCTCGGCCATCGCCGCATCGGGCATCTGGCGGGGCCGGAGCGGCTCTCCACCGGCGTGCTGCGCCGGCGCGGCTTCGAGAGCGCCATGGCGGCGGCGGGCCTTCCCGCGGATGCCGTCGCCACCGCCACCGCCTACAATCGCGAGGCGGGGCGCATCGCCGCCGCCGAATTGCTGGACCGCTGGCCCGACATCACGGCGATTGCCGCCAGCAACGACCTCATCGCGCTCGGCGCCTATCAGGAGGCCGGGCGGCGCGGGCTGAGAATCCCGGAAGACCTCTCTATCGTCGGCCACAACGACATGCCGCTGGTGGACATGGTGGCCCCGCCCCTCACCACCGTGCGCATCGGGCACGAGGCCATGGGCGCGCGCGCCGCCGCCATCCTCCTCGACCAGATCGCGCAGCCGGAGACGCCGCCCACCCTCGCTTTGGTGCCCGCCAGCCTCGTCGCCCGCGCCTCCACCGCCGCGCCG
>JAYSCE010000099.1:0-4309 GCA_041915035.1 Xanthobacter sp. | reverse complement strand
AGGACGCGAACGCCGAGGACGCGAAGGCCAAGGCGCCCCGCAAGCCCCGCTCCCCCCGCCCCGCCTGATCCCGATCTAACGACGCGCACCGCCCTCCGCGATTCGACGCTTGACTTGTGCAATCGTTCGCGCATTATCGTGCAATCGATCGCACAACAAGCGCACGCCACAAAGCGCGGAGGAACGCCAATGGTTGCCGGACTGGACATGCTGGAGGCGCAGCTGAAGCCGCGCTCCCACATCATCGAGGATGCGTCCACGCTCACCGACGTCGTGCTCGACGCCATGTCCAAGGCCCCCGACCTGCGCCTCAGGCAGGTCATGGCTTCCTTCGTGCGCCACATGCACGATTTCGCCCGGGAGGTGCGCCTCACCGAGGCCGAGTTCGAGCTCGGCCTCGACTTTCTCAACCGCATCGGACAGGCCACCAACGACTGCCACAACGAGGCGGTGCTGTTCTCCGACATCATCGGCTTCTCGACGCTGGTGTGCCTGCTGAACAACGGCCAGAACGGCGCCACGGAGACCGCCGCCGCCTTGCTCGGCCCGTTCTGGCGGATGCACTCGCCGCAGACGGAGAACGGCGGATCCATCCTGCGCTCGCCGACGCCCGGCCCGGCCCTGTTCGCCCATTGCCGCGTCACCGATTCGGACGGCCGCCCGCTCGCCGGCGTGGAGGTGGACGTGTGGCAGGCCTCCCCCGTGGGCCTCTACGAGAACCAGGACCCCGGGCAGGCCGACATGAATTTGCGCGGCAAGTTCCGCACGGATGAAGAAGGGCGCTTCTGGTTCCGGTCGGTGAAGCCGGCGGGCTATCCGGTGCCCACCCATGGCCCCTCGGGCGATGTGCTGAGGGCGCAGAAGCGCCATCCCTTCCGGCCGGCGCACCTGCATTTCCTCGCCTACCGGCCGGGCTACAAGACGCTCATCACGCAGGTCTTCGTCGATGACGACGGCCATCTCGACAGCGACGTGGTGTTCGGCGTCACCCGCGCGCTGGTGGGCGACTTCGCCGAGGGTGCCGGCACGCCCCCCGCCGCCGATGCCGGCGCGCCCTGGTACCGGCTCGACTATGAATTCGTCATGGAGCCGGGCGAGGCCAAGCTGCCGGTCCCGCCGATCCGCTGAGGCGGCGGCCCCTCATCCCCTTTTCGCGAACCTTGAAGGAGACGCCGGTGAGAACCGACGCAGTGTCGCCGCGCGACCATTCCCCCGCTCCCCCCGCCGCCGCCGTTGGCCGGAGCGCCACCTATCCGCGCTCGCTGGAGGGCAAGGTTGCCCTCGTGGTGGGTGGCGCGGGCGCCATCGGTGCCGAGACCAGCCGCATGCTGAAGGCGGCCGGGGCGAAGGTGGTCATCAGCCATCTCGCCGCCGAGAAGGACACGGCCGCCGCCGCCGCCCTCATCGCCGAGTTGGGCGAGGGCCATGCCGCCTTCGTCGCCGACGTGGTGGATACGCCCTCCCTCGTCGCCCTGCGGGATGCCATCGCCGCGCGCTACGGCCGCCTCGATATCCTGGTGAACGCGGCCGGCTTCACCAAGCCGGTGCCCCACGCCGATCTCGATGCCCTTACCGATGAGCTGATCGACCGGATGCTGCAGGTGAACTGGCGCGGCCAGTTCGCCACCATCCGCACCTTCGCGCCGCTGCTGAAGGCCTCCGACGACGGGCTGGTGGTGAACATCTCCTCCATCGCCGCCTTCACCGCCGTGGGCTCCTCCATCGCCTATTGCGCGGCCAAGGCCGGCATCGACGTGATGACCAAGGCGCTCGGCCGGGCGCTGGCGCCGGAGGTGCGGGTGCTCGCCGTCTCGCCCGGCGTGGTGGATACCGAGTTCGTGCCGGGACGCGGCGCGGACTTCAACGACAAGGTCAGCGCCTCCACGCCGCTGAAGCGCATCGGCAATGCGCAGGATATCGCCGCCGCCATCACCGCCTGCGCCACCATGCTCGGCTTCTCGACCGGACACACCATCCAGGTCGATGGCGGCCGCGCGCTCTAAGGACAGCCATCATGCGCGCGCCCCTGCCCCGGGTGTTCATCACCTGCGCCATCACCGGAAACCTCACGCGGCCGGACCAGACACCCCATCTGCCGATCACGCCGGCCCAGATCGCCACCTCCGCGCTGGAGGCCGCCGAGGCCGGCGCGGCGGTCGTCCACATCCATGTGCGCGATCCCGCCACCGGCGCGCCCTCCATGGCGCTGGCGCTCTATGAGGAGACCATCCGCCTCATCCGCGCGCAGAATTCCGAAGTGATCCTCAACATCACCACCGGGCCGGGCGGGCGCTTCGTGCCCTCCGCCGACGATCCGAAGATCGCCGCACCGGGCACCACGCTGCTGCCGCCGGAAGAGCGCGTCGCGCATATCGCGGCGCTGAAGCCGGACATCTGCACACTCGACCTCAACACCATGTATTCGGGCAGCGCGGTGGTCATCAACACGCCGGCCAATGTGCGGCGGATGGCCAAGGTGATTGCCGATGCCGGCGTGAAGCCGGAGATCGAGCTGTTCGATTCCGGCGACATCGCTCTCCTGCATGATCTGCTGGCCGACGGCACACTCAAAGGCCCCGTGCTCGCCTCCTTCGTCATGGGCGTGCGCTACGGCTTCCAGCCCTCGCCGGAAACCGTGCTGTACGCCCGCAACCTCCTGCCGGCCGGCACGTCCTTCACCGCCATCGGCATCGGCCGCGCGGCCTTTCCCATGGTCGCCATGTCCTATCTCTCCGGTGGCCATGTGCGGGTGGGGCTGGAGGACAGCGTCTATCTCGATCGCGGCGTGCTCGCCCCCTCCAATGCCGCGCTTGTCACCAAGGCGCGCGGCATCGTGGAAGCCCTCGGCGGCACCATCGCCACCCCCTCCGAGGCCCGCGTTCTGCTCGGCCTTGCCCCCGCCCGCCCGGAGCGCGCTCCGGCCGCCGCCGAATGACGGATCACGCCATGACCCTCCTTGCCGAACGTCCGCAGATCGCCCCCATCGTCCGCCGGGGCCTGCGGCTGAATGCGAAGGCCGACAGCTACGCCGCCATCGACCTCGTGCTGGAGGAGGCGCCGCTGCGCGCGCTCCGCCCCGACGAGGTGGTGGTGAAGATCGCCGCCGCCGCGGTGAACCCCTCCGATGCCAAGGCGGCCACCGGGCTCATGCCCTACGCCGTCTTCCCCCGCACCCCCGGCCGCGACTATGCCGGCACGGTGGTGGCCGGCCCCGAGGCGCTGCTGGGACGCAACGTCTTCGGCTCCTCCGGCGATCTCGGCATCCGGCAGGACGGCGCGCAGGCGAGCCACATGATCGTGGAGGCCGACGCCGTTGTGGAGGTGCCGCAGGGCATCTCGCTTCGCGAGGCGGCGGGCATCGGCGTGCCCTTCGTCACCGCCTGGGAAGGCCTGCGCCGCGCCGGCCTGCCGCAGCCGGGCGAGACGGTGCTGGTGCTGGGCCTCAACGGCAAGGTCGGGCAGGCGGTGGCGCAGATTGCCGCCTGGCGCGGCGCGCGGGTGATCGGCGTGGTGCGCCGGGACGAGCCCTTCATCGGCGATGCCCTCGTGCCGCCGACCGTGCTCAACGCCAGCGCCGAGGACGTGCCCGCCCGCGTGCGCGAACTCACCGGGGGCAAGGGCGCCGACATCGTGTTCAACACGGTGGGCGACCCCTTCTACGACATCGGCCAGAAGGCGATGGCGGTGGGCGCCCGCGCGGTGTTCATCGCCGCCATCGAACGCTTCGTCACCTTCGATATCCTCGCCTTCTACAAGGGCCGCCACACCTATGTGGGCATCGACACCATCGCCCTGAGCTCGGTGGAGACGGGCCGCCTCCTGGCGGCGCTGGCGCCGGGCTTCGCGGCGGGGGCGCTGAAGCCCTTCCCCATCCACGACCGTGCGCTCTTCCCCCTCACGCAGGCCCGCGCCGCCTATGCGGCGGTGATGGGCTCCACGCAGGACCGCGTGCTCCTGCTGCCGGAGGCCTGAGCCATGCACGTCGTGCGCATCGACGCAGCGCCCGCCTATGAGGCCCCCGGCCACCATCTGATGGAGATGCGGCGCCTGCAGGGCCGGGAAGCCGGGCCGGCGGACACCGTGTGGCTCGGCCTCTCCACCCTCGCGCCGGGCGGCGGCACCACCCTCGACGCCTCGAACGTCGAGAAGATCTACCTGGTGCTGGAGGGGGAGATTGCCCTCTCCAACGGGCAGGAGGAGGTGCGCCTCGGCGCCCGCGATTCCTGCCGCATCGCCCCCGGCGAGGGCCGCCAGCTGCGCAACGACAGCGCCGCGCCCGCCGTGGTGCTGCTCGTGATGCCGCTCGCCC
>JAYSCE010000098.1:0-10683 GCA_041915035.1 Xanthobacter sp. | reverse complement strand
CGATCTTCTGGCCCGCATGGCGCACGGCCTTGCCGACGACCTCGCCACCACCTGCCTGCTCGCCACCGACAAGCCGGTGCTCGTGGCCCCGGCCATGAACCCGCGCATGTGGGCGCACCCCGCCACACGCCGGAACGTGGCCCAGCTGAGGGCCGACGGCATCTCGGTGGTCGGCCCCAATTCGGGCGCCATGGCCGAGCGCGACGAGTTCGGCGAGGGCCGCATGGCGGAGCCCATGGAGATCCTCGCCGCCATCGAGGCGCATTTCGGCGAAGGCGCGTCCCGGCGGCTCGCCGGCCGCCGGATCCTCGTCACCTCGGGCCCCACCCATGAGCCCATCGACCCGGTGCGCTATATCGCCAACCGCTCCTCCGGAAAGCAGGGCCATGCGATCGCCGCCGCGGCCCGCGCCGCCGGAGCCGAGGTCGTGCTGGTCTCCGGCCCGGCCGAAGTTCCGGACCCCACGGGCGTGCGCGTCATCCACGTGGAGAGCGCCCGCGACATGCTGGCTGCGGTGGAAGAAAATCTGCCCGTGGACGCCGCCGTCTTCGCCGCGGCGGTCGCCGACTGGCGGGTGGCCGACGCGTCAGAGCAGAAGATCAAAAAGGACGGTGGCGGCGCGCCCACCCTGACTCTGGTGGAGAATCCCGACATCCTCGCCTCGGTCTCGCGCCACCACACCCTGCGTCCGCGCCTGGTGGTTGGTTTCGCGGCGGAGACTGAACAGGTGGTGGCCCACGCGCGCGACAAGCGCCTGCGCAAGGGTTGCGACTGGATCGTCGCCAATGACGTGTCCCCCGCCACCGGCATCATGGGGGGCGACAGCAACACCGTGCACCTCGTCACCGCCGCCGGCGTGGAGGACTGGCCCTCGGCCACCAAGGCCGAGGTCGCCCGCCACCTCGTCGCCCGCATCGCCGACGAACTTTCGGGAACCCATCCGTGACCACGCCCCCTGTGAAGATCCAGCGCCTGCCCCACGCCGCCGGCCTGCCGTTGCCCGCCTACGCGACCCCCGGCGCTGCCGGCATGGACCTCGCCTGCGCGCTGCCGGCCGACGCCCCGCTCCAGCTGGCGCCGGGTGAGCGCGCCGCCATCCCCACCGGCTTCGCCATCGCCCTGCCGGACGGCTACGAGGCGCAGGTGCGGCCGCGCTCGGGCCTCGCCAAGAACCACGGCGTGACGGTGTTGAATGCCCCGGGCACCGTGGATTGCGATTACCGGGGGGAGATCGCCGTCCTGCTCGTCAACCACGGGCGTGCCAGCGTGGAAATCAGCCGGGGCATGCGGATCGCGCAGATCGTGGTGGCGCCCGTGGCTCAAATAATGCTGGAAGAAATCGGAGAATTAGGCCAAACTGCACGCGGTTCCGGTGGTTTTGGATCAACAGGCCTCGGGTCCACGTGATTTAGCCGTCGGTGGACGGCAGGGAGCAACCTCGCCCTTCGAGAAGCCCGTCCTTAAAGGAAGCCGTTCCTCCGATGCCGCGCCTTTCCGACAAGAGCCTCCTCGCCATCGCCGCCGTGGTGGATGTGGCCGTCCACGCCCGCGGCGCGCCGGTTGCCGCCAAGGCCCTGGCCGCCCGCCACGGACTTCCCCCCCGCCGGCTGGAGCCGGTGCTGCAGGCCCTCGTCCATGCCGGCGTCCTGAAGGGCGTGCGCGGCCCGCGCGGCGGCTACGAACTGGCGCGGGAACGCCGCCGGGTGTCCGTGGCCGAGATCGTGCGGGTGGTCGAGGGCGCCGAGGAGGAGAAGGAGATCATCCTGCCGCCGCTGGTGACGGAAGTGGTGCAGCCGGCCGTGGCCGCGGCCGAGGACACGTTCGACACCGCCCTCGATGGCGTGACGCTCGAAGACCTCTGCCGCGCCGCCGACGACAAGGGCCACGGCTCCGAGCACGAGAGGATCGACTTCGCCATCTGAGACCGGCCTTCGGGCGGACCGCAGATCCGGGATCGACCCGGAGGCAGAAAAGAGGTCTATTTCAGCGCGCGAGAGTTCCCCTGCGGGGAAGAGCGCTCCCCGCCTTTCGAGGATCATCCCCGACCAAGCTGCCCGAAGCTGCAGCGGCGCGCCTGGCCCCCACGGCCCGCCCGCAGCGCATGAGACGAGACAAGAAGGAGATCGCCCATGGCACAACCTGCCGCCAAGATCGTGTCCTCCGCCCCCCTCGTGGGCCGGGGTCGGGTCTATGATTCCATCACCGAGACAATCGGCAACACGCCGCTGGTGCGGCTCAAGCGGCTCCCCGAACTGCGCGGAGCCAAGGCGGACATCCTCGCCAAGCTCGAATTCTTCAATCCCATCAACAGCGTGAAGGACCGCATCGGCGTCGCCATGATCGATGCGATGGAACAGGCCGGCGTGCTCGATGCCGACACGGTTCTCGTGGAACCGACCTCGGGCAACACCGGCATCGCCCTCGCCTTCGTCGCGGCCGCCCGGGGCTACCGGCTCATTCTGGTCATGCCCGAGAGCATGTCCATCGAGCGCCGCAAGATGCTGACCCTGCTCGGCGCCGAGCTGGTGCTGACCCCCGCCAACCTCGGCATGAAGGGCGCCGTGGCGCGCGCCGAGCAGATCATCGCCGAGACGCCGAAGGCAGTGATGCCCCAGCAGTTCAAGAACAAGGCGAACCCCGAGGTGCACCGTCGCACCACGGCCGAGGAAATCTGGAACGACACCAACGGCAAGGTGGACGCGGTGGTGGCCGGCGTCGGCACCGGCGGCACCATCACCGGCATCGGCCAGGTGCTGAAGCCCCGCAAGGCCTCGCTCAAGATGATCGCGGTGGAGCCGGAGGATTCCCCGGTGCTCTCCGGCGGTCCTCCCGGCCCGCACAAGATCCAGGGCATCGGCGCCGGCTTCGTGCCGGAGGTGCTTGACCGCTCGATCATCGACGAGGTGGTGACAGTGGGCAACCAGACCGCCTTCGACACCGCCCGCGCCCTCGCCCGCTATGAAGGCATTCCCGGCGGCATTTCCTCCGGTGCCGCCGTGGCGGCCGCGCTGGAACTGGCGGCGCGGGACGACATGGCCGGCAAGACCATCGTCGCCATCGTCCCTTCCTTCGCCGAGCGCTATCTCTCCACTGCGCTGTTCGAAGGCCTCTGAACCTCTGCCCGCGCCCCGGCACCGGCCGGGACGCGGGCGAAATCTGCTTTCTGCCCAAGCCGCTGAAGCCGCAGCAGCGCCGCATGGCGCGCCGGGTCATAGCCGGCGCCACCAGCCCGCGCCGCCTTTCGGGCATGACGCAGGGCGCGGGCGATGCCCGCCGGCCCCTCGCAGAACACCTCGAGCCCTCGCATCAAGCGCCCCACCTGCGCATCGGCCGCCTCCGCCGCGAAGGCGTGCGCCCGCCTGTTCTTCCCATTTCGACCAGCCATGCCGGTTCCTCCAGATCCCGGCCGATGCTGGAGCGATGCGGACGACAGGAGGATAAATTCCTATTTCGCGAGCTTGAGCACGCCCCGCGATACGTTGCATACATAATTGTTTTAATTGGATTTTCTTCCAGTCCGATACAAACGGGAGTTGCACCCTCTATCCGCCTCCTCTTGCAAGAGTGGATGATTGATGTAGGAATTTTTACCTACAGCGAGCGTTTCCCGATGAGCCCCTTGCCCGCCACCGCCCCTTCGGTCTCCCGCCTTCCCGCCTCTGTCCGCGCCCCGCGCGGGTATCCCCGGCCCAGGCTGAAACCCTGCTGCCATCTGGCTGTCGCGATGGCTGCCGCCGATGCCGGAATGACCGTGGAAGCCTTGCTGGCGCACAAACGCTCGACCGCACCCGTCGCCCTCGCGCGACAGCTCGCCATGTATCTCGCCCACGTGGGGCTGGGGCTGCCGCAGGCGGCGGTGGCGGCGGCCTTCGGCCGGGATCGCTCGACGGTCGCCCACGCCTGCCGGCGGATCGAGGAATTGCGGGACGGCGCGGCTTTCGACCAGAAGGTCGGCCGGCTGGAATCCTGTCTGCGCTGGGCGGCGGAGGCGTGACATGGCGGCCTCCGGATCGGCACGTGAAACCCTCGTGAAATCAGTGCCTTCCAGCCGAGGGCGGCGCCGCGCGCCAGCAAGCCCGGCGGCGGACGCGCCGGGCTTCAATCCGGCCGAAAGCCCCCTCGCATGGCTGGCGCGGCGGCAGGGCAAGGACGGCCGCACCATGGTGGATGCGGCCCAATTGCAGGCGGGCGAACGGCTGAGGGCTGATTTCACCCGAGCCAATCTGACACCCCGCGTCACCAGCCGCTGGGGCGAGGTGTCGGGAGCCGGCACGCCGGAAGCCTTCACGGACATGGTGCTGGCGGCCAAGCTCCGGGTCTCCCGCGCGCTCACGGCGGTGGGGCCGGAACTGTCCGGCGTTCTGCTGGATGTGTGCTGCTTTCTCAAGGGGTTGGAGACGGTGGAGCGGGAGCGGGGATGGCCGGCGCGCACCGCCAAGGTGGTGCTCTGCCTCGCTCTCGACCGCCTCGCCGCCCATTATGGTCTCTCGGCCGCAGCGACCGGACGCAACCGGGCGCCGACCCGCGCCTGGCAGGCGCCCGAAGCAACGGAAGCCGAAACCCAGTCAGGACAATGACTTGGCCGTGTCGCGAATGATCTGGAAGGCGGCGTCCACGTCGCCTTCCGTCGTTTCCATCGCCCCCGCCTGGAAGCGGATGGCCAGATGCCCGTCGATCCGGGTGGGAGTGAGATAGAGGGCGCCGCCGTCGTTGATGGCGGTCAGGATCGCCAGCATGTGGGCGTCGAGGTCGCGCCCGTCGCCGGGGTTGTGGCGGAAGGTGAAAAGGGAGAGCACCGGGGTGCTCGCCAGCGAGAAGCCGGGCTCCGCTGCCAGCCGCACCGCCAAAGCCTGTGACCAGCGCACATGGTTGCGCATCATCTCCCGAAGCCCGTTAAGTCCATGCGCCCGCAGGACAAACCAGAGCTTCAGCGCGCGGAAGCGGCGGCCGAGCTGGACCGTCCATTCGCTGTAATTGGTGATATCGTCGTGGCCGTGGGTCTTCAGATACTCCGGCTGGATGGACAGGGTGCGCAGGTGGTCGTCCACGCTCCGGAGGTAATGGGCGGAGCAATCGAACTGCACCCCCAACCATTTGTGCGGATTGAGCACGATGCTGTCAGCCGCCTCCACCCCCGCCCACAAATCCCGGAACTCGGGGCAGATCATCGCCGTGCCGGCCCAGGCGGCATCGACATGAACGAACAGGCCATGCCGGTGCGCGATTCGGATGAGTTCAGGTGCCGAATCCATCGCGCCAGTGCCGGTTCCACCGATGCACAGTACGAGTCCGGCCGGCCGGTGTCCGGCCGCGCGGTCGGCGGCGATCGCCGCCTCCAGCGCGGCCGGGTCCATGCCCCGGAGCGGCCCCGTCGTCGGTATTCGGATGAGGTTGTCATGGCCGATGCCTGACACCCACGCCGCCCGGTCGATGGAGGTATGGACTTCCGCTGAGGCGTAGACCCTGAGCCGCTCCCGCCCCGACAGGCCGGTGGCGTTGCCGGTGAAGCCCAGCGCCCGCTCCCGCATGGTGAGGAAGGCGCAGAGCGTCGCGGAGGAAGCCGAATCCTGGATCACGCCGGTGAAATCCGCCGGCAGGCCCACCGCCTGCCGCAGCCAGTCCAGCGCCACGCCTTCCAGCTCGGTGGCGGCCGGGGAGGTCTGCCACAGCAGGCACTGCGCGCCCATGGCGGAGGAGAGCATCTCCGCGATCACGCTGGCGGGGCTGGCGTTGGCGGGGAAATAGGCGAAGAAGCGCGGGTGCTGCCAGTGGGTCATGCCCGGCACAATGATGCGGCGGAAATCCTCGAACAGAGCATCCATGGGCTCCGCCTCTTCCGGGGGGCTTTCGGGAAGCTGGGCCGCGATCTCGCCGGGCTTGGTGCGGGCGCGGACGGGCTGGTCCCGCAGCGTCTCGCGATAGTCCGCCGCGAAGGTCGCCGCCTCGTGCGCCCAATGGCGGAAGGTGTCCCCGTCCATGTCCTCGTCCCGTGCTCGTCACCCGCAGGAGGCCGGACATAGCCGACTTCACCGCCCCGGCAAACGCGGACCGGCCGCGACAGCTTGAGCCGGGCAGCCCGCCCTCCCGCCTTCGTGTCCGCCACGGGGCCTTCTCCATGCTAGTGTCTCAAGGGAAAGGGCTTTCCCCGGAGCCCCGGCCGCACTAAGACGGCGCGAAAGCTCCGGATGCGGGCGCGCAGCCGCCCGCCGGTGCGGAGCCCGATACGACCCGAGACGCGCCCGAACGAAGCACGGCGCGACGCAAGAACGAGGCCCGCGAGGATATGCCCCAATACCGCTCCCGCACGTCCACCCACGGTCGCAACATGGCCGGCGCCCGCGGCCTGTGGCGCGCCACCGGCATGAAGGACGGCGATTTCGGCAAGCCGATCATCGCGGTGGTGAACTCCTTCACCCAGTTCGTGCCCGGCCACGTGCACCTGAAGGACCTCGGCCAGCTGGTGGCGCGCGAGATCGAGAAGGCCGGCGGCGTCGCCAAGGAATTCAACACCATCGCGGTGGATGACGGCATCGCCATGGGCCACGACGGGATGCTCTATTCGCTCCCGTCCCGCGAGATCATCGCCGACAGCGTGGAATACATGGTCAACGCGCACTGCGCGGATGCCATGGTCTGCATCTCCAATTGCGACAAGATCACCCCCGGCATGCTGATGGCCGCCATGCGGCTCAACATCCCGGCCGTGTTCGTCTCCGGCGGCCCCATGGAAGCCGGCAAGGTGCTGCTCTCCACCGGCGAGCGGAAGGTGGACCTCATCGATGCCATGATCTCGGCCGCCGACGACAAGGTGTCGGACGCCGACGTGGCCGAGGTGGAGCGCTCCGCCTGCCCCACCTGCGGCTCGTGCTCGGGCATGTTCACCGCCAATTCCATGAACTGCCTCACGGAAGCCCTGGGCCTCGCGCTGCCCGGCAACGGCTCGGTGCTCGCCACCCACGCCGACCGCGAGCGGCTGTTCGTGGAGGCCGGCCACCTCATCGTCGATCTCGCCCGCCGCTACTATGAGCAGGACGATGCCGGCGTGCTGCCGCGTTCCGTCGCCTCGTTCAAGGCGTTCGAAAACGCCATGACGCTCGACATCTCCATGGGCGGCTCCACCAACACCGTGCTGCACCTGCTGGCCGCCGCCAACGAGGGCGAAGTGCCCTTCACCATGGCCGACATCGACCGTCTGTCGCGCAAGGTGCCGGTGCTGTGCAAGGTCGCGCCGGCGGTGGCCAACATCCACATGGAGGACGTGCATCGCGCCGGTGGCATCATGGCCATCCTCGGCGAGCTGGATCGCGGCGGCCTCATCCACACCGACCTGCCCACCGTCCATGCGCCGACCATGGCTGACGCGCTGGACCGCTGGGACGTGAAGCGCACCAAGAGCGAGAGCGTCGCCACCTTCTATCGCGCCGCCCCCGGCGGGGTGCCCACCCAGGTGGCGTTCAGCCAGTCCCGCCGCTATGACGACCTCGACCTCGACCGCGAAGCCGGCGTCATCCGCGACGTGGCGCACGCCTATTCCAAGGACGGCGGCCTCGCCGTGCTCTACGGCAACATCGCGCTCGACGGCTGCATCGTGAAGACGGCAGGCGTGGACGCCTCGAACCTCACCTTCACCGGCAAGGCCCGCATCTTCGAGAGCCAGGACGCGGCGGTGGAGGCCATCCTCTCCACCGGGCGCATCCAGCCCGGTGACGTGGTGCTGATCCGTTATGAGGGGCCGCGCGGCGGGCCGGGCATGCAGGAGATGCTCTACCCGACCTCCTATTTGAAGTCGAAGGGCCTCGGGAAGCTCTGCGCCCTCGTCACCGACGGGCGCTTCTCGGGCGGCTCCTCGGGCCTGTCCATCGGCCACGTCTCGCCGGAAGCGGCGGAAGGCGGCGCCATCGGCCTCGTGGACGAGGGCGACACCATCGAGATCGACATCCCGAACCGCATCATCCGCGTGGCGGTGTCGGACGAGGTGCTGGCCGAGCGCCGCGCGAAGATGGAAGCCAAGGGCGCCGCCGCCTGGAAGCCCGAAAACCGCAAGCGCGTCGTCTCCCAGGCGCTTCAGGCCTACGCGGCGCTCACCACCTCCGCCGCCCGCGGCGCGGTGCGCGACGTGAACAGCATCCGGCGCTGAGCCCGCCCGTAGCAACCGCCGCTCAACCGCCGTCGCCCTCCGGCTCGACCGGAGGGCCCATCCCGCCGCCCGAGCAGGCTTGGGAAGGGGGCACAACGGTCCGCAGGGGACCTCGGGTCACGCCGGAGGACGACGGGGTGATTGGGACACGCGCGGGATGGCCGTCCGGGGGTGTGGCCTCACCGGCAGGTGAGGCGGCCGTTGTCGTTGGCGATATCGCGGCCCGGGCTGCACCAGGAGACGGCGGTGGTGGCTTCCGACCAGCGGCCGTTGCGGTCCTGGCAGGAAGCCTTCAGCCATCCGGCCACCACCCGGATCTCGCGGCAGCTCGCCATGTAGGAGCCGGGCGGGGGACGGTCGCTGAAGCCGGACGAGCCGCCGCGCGAGCAGCGCAGGTCGCTGTTGTCGTTGTAGATGTCCGCCCCCTGCAGGCACTGGGAGAGCTGGAGCGGCACAGAGGTGCGGAAGGTGCCGCCGCGGTCCTGGCACATGGCGCGCAGGAAGCCGCCGCTCACGCTCACGTCCCGGCAGGTGGCGCGATAGGAGCCGTAGGGCACCGGCGCCGTGTTCCAGCCGGAGCCGGACGACGCAGAGGACACGGACGACGCGCAGCGCAGGATGCCGTCGTCGTTCACCACCTCCCGATTGCTGCACCAGGAAAGATAGAGCGAGGAGGCAAGCCACGCGCCGCGGCGGCTGAGGCAGGTGCCGCGCAGGGTGCCGGATTCGAGCGCGATGTCCCGGCAGCTCTCCTGATAGGCGCCGGGCGGGGGATAGTCGCCGGCGTGCTGGGAGGTGAAGGAGCGACAGGCGAGCCGGCCCTCCACATTGGCGATGTCGGCGCCCAGCGGGCAGCCGGTGAGGGAGAGGCCCGCCTCGCGCCAGTTGCCCCAGCCGTCGCGGCAGGTGGCGGAGAGCCAGCTGCCTTCCAGCCTCAGGTCGCGGCAGGAAGAGGTGTAGGAGCCGGCCGGCGGGCGCTGCACCACCGGCGGCGGGGCCACCGGCTGGGGCCGGGGCGGCGGCGACGGGGCGAGCGTGCCGTAGAGCGATCCCGGCGCCGGGGTGTCCTTGCACACGAGCTGGCCGTTGCGGTTGGCGATGTCGCCGTCGCAGGAGGGGAAGTCGTCGAGGCGCGAGACCACCCATTCTCCCGCCCGGGTGGCGCAGAAGGCGGCGAGATCGCGCCCCCAGCGCACCTGCACCTGACGGCAGCTCTCCAGATAGCTGCCCTGCGGCACGCCTTGCTGCGCCGTCGCCGGGGCGGCGGTGAAAGTGGCGGCCACGGCGATCACGCCGGCGAGGCCCCTGATCGCTGCACGGAACGTCATGCCGGAGCCTCCCGAATCGGCATCGAAGTACCGCAGGACGTATAGCAGGACTCGCCGAGACTTTCCGCAACGGCACAAAAGAAAAGGGGCGCCGCAGCGCCCCTTCCCGGTTCAGGTCCTTCCGCTCAGAAGCAGGCGAGATTGCCGTTCTGGTTGGAGATGTCGCGGTAGTTGCGGCAATTGTTCATGTTGAGCGCGGTCGGGTTCCACGAGCCGTTCACGCGCTGGCACTGGGCGCGCAGCACGCCGCCGAGACCCATGGTGATGCCGCGGCAGGTGCGCATGTAGGAGCCCGCAGGCGGCTGAAGCTGCTGGCGGGTGCGGCACCACAACTGGCCGTTCTGGTTGGAGATGTCGGTTCCGGGCTGGCAGGTCAGCGTGTTCAGCACGGAGGGCTGGAAGTTGCCGGCGCGGGTGCGGCAGAAGGCGCTCAGCACGCCGTTGCGGAACTCCACGCGGGTGCAGGTCTGGCGATAGGAGCCGGGCGGGCCGAAGCCGGGGTTCGGCGGCAGAGGTCCAGGCCCGGGACCGGGTCCGGGGCCAGGCATCGGGCGGCGTTGGCACCACAGCTGGCCGTCCTGGTTGGAAATGTCGCCCCGGCAGGACGGGAAGTCGTTGAGCCGCGTCACCACCCACTGGCCGTTGCGGGTGGCGCAGAAGGCGGCGAGGTTGACGCCCTCGCGCACCTGCGCGTCACGGCAGGAGCGCAGGTAGCTGCCGGGCGGCACCGACCGCGCCTCGGCCGCGGTGCCGGCCATCAGGCCGAACGCCAGAATGAGGCCCGCTAGGCGCAGGCCTGTCGCCAAAAACGAACGCATGTTCTCCCCCCAGGCTTTCGTAATGTCCCACGGCGCCGCTTCTAACACGGCGCGGGTCCGGGCGCACCGGGCAGGCCGGTCTCCCGCCGCGGCATCGACACGGGCCGGCCGCTTCGCTAAAAGCCGTGGTCGAACAAGGCAAAAGACATCCGATGACCATCCGCCTCCACCGCGGCGACCTGCCCGCGGACTTCGTGGCCTCCCCCGTCGTGGCCATCGACACCGAGACCATGGGCCTCAACCCGTTCCGCGACCGGCTCTGCCTGGTGCAGCTCTCCAACGGCGACGGCAGCGCCGATCTGGTTCAGATTCCGCAGGGTGCCGGCCCCGGCAGCGCGCCCAATCTGGTGCGGCTCCTGACCGACCCGAACGTGACCAAGCTGTTCCACTTCGGCCGCTT
>JAYSCE010000097.1:0-10836 GCA_041915035.1 Xanthobacter sp. | reverse complement strand
TTTCCAGCTTCCGTCGAGGATCGAAGGCTTCTTCGGGTTCGGCCAATACATGCGCAGCATGAGGATGAACTGGCCGGCGGGCGCCGGAAGCCAGTTGGATTCCTTGTCCGAGCCAGGCGAGTCGTGCTGGATGTAGAGATCGACCGATCCGTCGGCATTCGTCTTGAGATTCTGCCGAGCGCTAATCGAATAGCGGTTGAGCGGATTGGCGACGAAGAAGTAGTTCTCGTCATACATGGTCAGGGACCAGAAACCCTTCACCGGCGGCAGCTGCCCCTTGGGGAAGTGCATGACATACTTTTTCGAGCCGTCATACTTGCGTGCCAGGATGCCACCGCCGGACTTTAGCGAGGTGGGATAGACCGCATCCTCGGGCCGGTTGGCCCCGAGGCCGATGGCCGTGATGAGGGCGCGCTGGATGTAGTCCGTCCCATAGACGCCGGTGGCGGTGGTGAATCGCCAGCCGTTGACGTTCTTGATTTCAGGCCCGGTCACGAAGTGTGCCATGATGCGGTCGAAGCTGAACTTCGGCACCCGGTTGAGTATGGCGGGATCGGCGGCCTTGGGGTCGAAATCCTTGCCGGGCACTATGCCGATGGCGGCGAGCCTGGGCAGGATGGCGGCATCGGCCGCGGCGGGCGGGTTGGCCTTCATGAGGTCCGCCAGCAGCTTGAAATACTCGACCCCGCTCAGGCCGTTCACCTGGTCGCGCACGGGGGTCTTCATGTCGATGGCCGCGTCCACCGTGCCCGCGGGCGGGGTATAGTCCTTGCCCCAGGCGCTGAGGGGATAGATCTTGCAGGCATCCTGCAGTGCATGCACCGCCGCGTAATCCTCCGGTGTGCCCGTGCAGTAGATGCGGCCGAGCAGCCAGACGATGGACGTCGGGGACTTGTACTGGACCACGCCCGCCGGGAGCGTGCCCTTCCAGCCGGGGCCGGTGATGGCATAGGTCTGCGCGCCGGTGCCGGTCGTGCGCGTGCCGGGCACCTGGAACACGTCGGTCCACCCGTCGAGCATGGGGAAGAGGAAGTAGCGCCCCTTCATGTCGGGGATGCTGACGATCCACGGCTCCTTGCCCACGTCGAGCCAGGCGGTGGTGTAGAGCGTGTCGGCGTTGGGGGCGGTGACGTCGCGAAAGCTCGCATCGGGATAGGAGCGCATGCGCACGAACTGCCCCATGGGGGATCGGGTGCCCTCCGGCGCGGCGACATTCGTCATGACCCGGCGGGTGATTTCCATGGTCACCAGTGGGTAGCCGTAGATATAGGCTTCCGATGCGGCACGCAGATCTTCAACGTCTGCAGTCAATTCGTGGATCAGACCCTCGGCTGCGGCAGGCCTCAAGGCGGCGCCAGCGCCGAGAACGCCAAGGCCCAAAGAAATTGAACGCCTCGAAACCGTCATGGCGAATCCCCCCAGTGTCGAACGGCCGTCGCAAATCACCCCTCGCGCGGCGCGGCGGGAAGCTATACGAAGCGAAAGCGTGGCGTTTATCTTTTCGCGACAGCACACAATCAGGTGATGGCATGACGAATGTGCCGATGCAGAGGGCTGCCGGACTGTCGGGAGCGGCGGATCTGGTGCGCGAACTCGGTGCTGATCCCCGGGATACCTGCAGCGGACTTTCCTTCAGCGCGGAAGAGCTGGAGCCGGATACCCTCATTCCCTACGGTGAAGCCCTCCAGTTCCTCGGCAATTGCGCGCGCGTGACCGGGCTTGAACACTTTGGCCTTTTGCTCGGGTTACGCCACGATCATCTTTCCCTGGGCAAGATCGGGCAGTTGATGGATACGAGCCCGACGCTGGGCGACGCGTTGCGCAGCTATGTTCAAGTCCAGATCGGCCTGTCGCGTGGCGCCTCCGTCTATTACTATCCGCTGGGAGATGACGTGGTTCTCGGCTACGGCATCTACGCCCGGCATGATCCCGGCGCGCGTCAGGCCTATGGCTATACCGTGGGCTGTGGCGTCAATATCGTCCGGGCGCTGACCGGAAAGCGGGGGCGCATTGTGGAGGTGCTGCTCTGTCATCGCCCGCCGGCCGACCCCAGCCTCTTCGAGACACTTCTCGGCGCGCGGGTGCGCTTCGACCAGTACCAATCTTGCGTGGTCTTTCCCCGCGCCGACCTCCGGCTCCCCAATCCCTCCGCCGATGCCGTCCGCTACGAGGCGTTCCTGGCGCAACTCTCCTCCATGATGCACATCGATACGGCGGATTCGGCGGCGACGCTGCTGCACCAGATGAAACCGTTGCTGATTCAGGACGCCTATTCCCTGGAGGCCGTGGCACGACGCCTCGACCTCCATCCCCGAACGCTCAACAGGCGCTTGCGCGAGACGGGGACCTCCTTCGTCGCGATCCGCGATGAGGTGCGTTTCCGCGCCGCGCAGGAACTGCTTGCGCTGACCGACCTTCCGGTGGGCGACATCGCGCTCGCCCTGTCCTTTTCCGCGCACAGCAATTTCGTGCGGGCCTTCGGTCGCTGGGCGGGGATGACGCCGACCCAGTGGCGCGCAGGATTGACGAGCCGGGCCGCCGGCTGAAGGGAGGGCGCTTCAGAAGGGCTGGCCGGCGGCCCGCATCACGGCTTCCGTATCGCCCAGCCAGACCTGGTCTTCGGCCTTCAGCGCCTCCAGCACTCGCCGCAGCGCCGCAGCACCGGCCGGCGTGCCGACGACGAAGGGGTGGATGCCGATGGCGACCACGGTCGCCGGGCGGGCCGGGTCGGCCTTTGCCTCGCGCGCCAGCTCGCGCACATAATCGATCCAGAGCCGCGCGAGGTCGTCGGCCTCCTTGAAGCGCGAGAGATACTGGCCCATGTCCACCACACTGGGCGGGTAGGGGACCAGCACTAGCGGGGCGGGCTTCGTGTCGAGCCGCGCCAGCACGTCGGAATCCATCCCGTCGAGGGTGTAGCGGATGCCTTCGGCGGCGGTCGCCTCGAACGTCTGCGCATCGGGATAGACGCTCGGGCTGGACCAGCCGGTGGAGCGCACGCCGGTGTCCGCCTCGATCATGTTCAGCGTTTTGCGGATATAGGCCCGCTGCGCCGCCGGCCCCTCAGACAAGGGCAGGAGGTCGGTGGAATTGTTCAGCCCGTGGGCGATGATCGGCGCGGAGGGAACGAGCGCCCGCAGCGTCGCCCAGACTTGAGGCTGGGCTTTCGGGAACTGGGCGTTGAGCGCGAGGCTCAGGGGAACGCCCATCTCCTTGAACAGTCGGCCGGTGCGCGGCAGGCCGAAATTGATCGCATATTGCCGAAAGCCCTCATCCACGAGATCCGGCGTGCGACCGGTCATGTCGGGCCGGAAATTCGGCCCCTGTCCGTGCCCCCACGTCTCGACGTAGAGGACGAACAGCACGGCGACCTTTTTTCCACCCGGCCATGCGGCGACGGGAATGTCCTGCCGTGGCAGGCCGGTGATCCAGTCCGTGCCTGCCGCCTCGCCCGCCGACCCGCGGGCGGGGGCGAGCGCCGCAATGGCGAGGAGAAGGGCGAAGATCGGTGCGCGCATGTCCCACCTGCCTGTGTGGATGGCCCCGGGCACGGGCGTTCCGCGCCCGGGGGCGCCGTTCAATGGAGATCGTCGAGCGAGGCGGCGCCCGATCCGCCGGAGATCAGCGCCGGCCATTGCTTCGAGCCGAACGGAACCTGCGGCGGCAGGAACGCCTCCTGCCCGCGCGCCTTCATCTCCGCGATGATGGCCTTGCGCGCATCGCCTCCCATCAGTTCGTAGTCCATCAGCCGGTCGTTGTTGAAGAACAGGCCGCCCACCGAGCGGTCGGAGATGATGCGCACCACCGCGGTGAGCATGTCCTCCGGCGTGGTGGTGAATGAGACGGTCTCGATCAGGAACAGGCGGTCGTTGATGGCCTTCTCGCCGAAATATTGCGCGAGGACGCTGAACAGCACGTTGTTCTGGCGCGCCACATAGATGGTGTTGCTGGCGCCGAACGCCTGATCGAAGCTGCCGCCCAACTCCTTTTTCCAGCCGTCCAGCACGCCCATCCAGTGCTTCACCTGCGTCTGGGCGGCCCAGGCGATGGCGTTGCGCAGGACAGGCGCCTGCGTCTTGGCATAGGCCTGCACGGCATCGAGGGTGACGACGCCCTTGGCGAGGCTGTCCTCCATGAAGGCGATGTTGTTCTCAAGGATGGCGCGGGAATTCGCGCGCCAGGCGTCGGGCATCTCCGCCGCGCCGATGGTCTCCAGCGCGCTCTGCATCTCGCTCAGATAGGCCCGCATGGGCGCGACCCAGGAGGTGTCGCCCGGCGTGTCCAGATACGGCAGCACGACCTCCGAGATGGCCATGGCGCTGTGGCCGAGCGACTTCATCACCTGATAGGCCTTCGGCACGGAGGGCGCCTCCAGCGGCGGCTGGCCCGGCCGGTAGAGGATCATGCGCCCGCCCGCGCCGGAGAACAGCGCCAGGATGACGGGGTGGTTGGCGAGGATGTTGCGGCGGAAGGCGGCGCCGGCGTTCTCGTAGAGCGAGAACATGGTGGTGTTGAGCTGGAGAACGTTGCGGGTGGCGAGGTCCTGCGCGGACAGGGGCTGCGGCGGTCCGGCAATGGCCTTGAGATAGGCAGGGGGCTCGGCCGCGAGGGCGCCGGGCAGCGGCATTGCGGCGAGTGCGGCTGCCACGGCAAGTCCGACGGAACGGTATTTCATTGTTTCCTCCTTCTCATTTCGTTCCAGGCAGATCATTCGGGGCAGGCGCCGCCGCTCTCGACCCACGCCTTGACCAAGGCTTTTGCTTCCTGCTGGGAGCCCGGCGCGGGTGTCCGGTTGCCGCCCGGATGCCAGGCCCAGCCGACCAGCGTGTCGTCGCCGATATGCGCGATGAGATCGGCGGGAGACCGTCCGCCGTTGCGGCGCGGGTCCTTGATCTGGTCGCAGATTTCCGCCGGGCTCTTGCCCTCCCAGGCCATTTTGGCGGGTGCGAGATGCCATTCGGGATGGCCGGGCACGCCGGCCGGCGCGTAATTCTCGCCGCGGTGGCAGATGCCGCACCGAAGGCTCGCAGTGCCGAAACCGTCGGCGCCGCGTGTCACCGGCGGCTGGTGAAGACGTGCGGCATTCCCCTGTCGCGGCCGATCCGTGGCGGGGTGGCAATTCGTGCAGCGCGGGTGGGTGAGCACCTTGCTCAGCTCGCTGAAATAGGCCGCCGAGCGTTGTGTCGGATCGGCGATGGCGGCGAAGGCTTCCGGGGGCGCGAGCGTCTCGGCAGGGGCCGAAAGCGCGATCCCGGCTGCGGCCAGCAGCCCAGCGAGGGCCGCCGCGGGCAGGATCGTTGCGAGGCGCCTGTCCAGCATCGCAAGCCCCTCAGGTCAGGAAGCGTTTGGGGTCGGCGAGCGCCACGTCGCGTACCGCCTGGTGGTATTTGACGTAGCCGGAGCAGCGGCACAGATGGCCGTCGAGGGCTTCGGCGATGGTGCGCTCCAGATCGGCCCGGGGAATGGGCGCCCGTTCCAGTCGCTCCAGCAGCACCTGCGCCTCGTTGAGGAAGCCGGGGGTGCAATAGCCGCACTGGAAGGCGAAATGGGCGACGAAGCTCTTCTGCAGGGGCGTCAGCTCGCCATTCTTCGCGTGGCCTTCCACGGTGCGGATGGCGAGCTTGTCGAAGTCGGTGGCGGGCGCGATGCAGGTGGGGGTGGTGGAACTGGTGCCGTCCGCATGATCCACGATCACCGCGCAACTAAGGCACTGGGCGGCGCCGCAGCCGAACTTGGTGCCGGTCATGCCAAGCACTTCCCGCAGGAAGTCGTTCATGCTGAGGCCCTCGCGGACCTCGATAGGTCCGTGGCTGCGACCGTTGATGGTGAGCGAAACCGGGGGCACGCGGCGTCTCCCTTCACAGGACCCGCCGGACATCGTCCGGCGTGACGGGCAAGGCGCGGAAACGATGTCCCGTCGCGTCGTGGATGGCGTTGAGGATGGCCGGCACCACCGGGATCATGACCACCTCCGCCATGCCCTTGGGCGGCTCGTTGGGCGCCACGCGGGGCAGCACCTCAACCTCCAGCGCGTGAAGGGGCAGGTCGGAGCCGCGGGCGACCACATAGTCGCCGAGGTTCCAGCGGCCATTGCCGGGTCCGTCCTCGAACGGCGGCAACGTTTCGAGCAAGGCGTAGCCGAGGCCCATGGCGAAGCCGCCTTGCGCCTGGCCGACCACCACCTCAGGTGTGAGCACCTCGCCGCATTCCAGAACGCTGTAGGCCTGCGACACCCGCACGGTGCCGGTCGCCTTCTGGATCTCGACCTTGACCAGCGTGCCGCAGCTCGAAGTGAACGAGGTTCCGATCCGGTTGTAGCTCGCCGGCGGGAAGGCGATGAAGCTGCGGTCCAGCACCTTGAATGCGCCGCTGCCGCGCCGCACCGCCAATGCGTCGAGGTCCACCACCCATTCGAACCCGTCCAGCGGAAAGGCGGCCTGCGCCCATGCCCAGCGGGAGAAGGCGTGGGCCATGGCGCCGGTGAGGCCGCCCATCTCGTGGGCGCGGGCGGCCACCTTCTCCTGCTTCAATGGCGGCAGGCCGGAGAGGATGAGCGCGCCGTCGAACCAGAACGCCTCCTGCCACAGGAAGCGGCGCGGATCGTCCTGGGCGATGCCCCACAGGCTGAGTGCCGCCGGCCATAGCCCGAAGCGAAAGATGAGCCGCGCCGCCTCGGCCGCGGCTTGGGTGCCCACATGGGCGCCGATGGAGGCGCTGGTGGCCGAGCTGATCGCGGGCACCCAGCGCGGGTTGCGGGCGGCGGCATCCTGCTCCGCCTGCGTGAGGGTGTAGGGATCGCCCGACGTCACGAGCCCGAGTTCATCGAACGCATCGATGCGCGCAACGGAGACCGCGTCCGCCCGCCGTCCGAGCAGCCCCGCCACGCGGTTCGCCGCCGCCGTGCCGATGCCGTTGCCCATCTCGACCGCGTCGCAATAGATGTGGATGCGCCCCTGGGGATCGATCTCCACCCGGCCGAGGGAGCAGTCTGCCCCGGTCCCGTAGTCCTTGGCGCAGACGGCGACGCCGGTGCCGACCAGTGTCCCGGCCGGGGCCGCCGTGCGGGCCGCGTCGCGGCCCCGCCACAGGGCGTGGCCTTCGAGCTTGTCGAGGATCTCCGGCGTGCGGATGGAAACGGTCCACGGATTGCCGGTCATGGTGAGATCGCCGGCCTTCAGCAGATTGCGCCGCCGAAGGGCGATCGGGTCCATCGACAGCGCTTGCGCCGCCTCGTCCACCAGCGTCTCGAGCGCGGTGGTGGTCTGGAGCACGCCATAGCCGCGCATGGAACCGGCCGTCACGCCCCGGGTGTGTTCGGCCAGGGTTGTCACGTCCACCTTCGGAATGTCGTAGATGCCGATGGCGGAGGTGGCTGAGACGGCGGCGACGCTTGCCGAATAGTTGGCAAGGCCACCGCCGTCGAGGATGTGGTCGGCCGCAAACGCCTGCATCCGCCCGCTGGCGCGGTCGAAGGCCACCTTGGTGTGCATGTCGAAGGCGTGGCGCTTGATGCCACCCTGGAACTGCTGGAACCGGTCATGAGCGAGGCGGATGGGCTGTCCCGGCAGAAACATGGCGGCTAGCGCCACGTAGAGCGGGAACGGGGTATGGTCGCGGCCGCCGAACCCGCCGCCCAGATGGGCGAAGTGGCTCTCGATCCGCTGGGGGCGGAACCCCGCCGCCACCTCTCCGAGAAGATGCGCCAGCTCTTCGCTGGCCTCTAGCGGTGACTGGACGCCGAGCACCAGACGCAGCGCCTTCGCCTGCGGATCGTACCAGGCGAGGCCGCCCTCCGGTTCCAGGAACATGGGGTCCACGGACTGGGTGCGGAAACGGCTGTCGAGGACGAGCATGTCCGGCCCGACGGCGGCGATGAAGGCGCGGATGGCTTCTCCCTGGATGGCGCCCTTCTTGTATTGCCCGCCGTCCTCGGTGGGCAGCGGGCGCCAGATGGGCCGGCCGCCGGGCTCGAAGACGCCGGGGCTGATCCAGCCCTCGATCAGCGGCGAATAGACATCCGGCGCGCCGGGCGCATTCCCCGCGACGCGTGTGAAGCGCAAGGCGGCGTAGTTCGGTTGCGCGACGGGGCCGGTCTCGGTGCCGAAGCGGGCGGGATCCTTTTCGCGCAGGATCACTCGCGCCCGATCATAGGCGTCGAAGGTCTCGAACAAGAGCAGCGCCAGCGGCTGGCCGAGATAAAGCGGCGTCTTGCCCACCGGGCAGAGCAGGTCGCCGGCATAGAAGGGCGGCACGCGAACCCCGACGCGATCCAGATCCTGCGCCGTCACCACCTGCGTCGGCCGGGCGCCGGCCTCCAGCGCGGAGAAATCGAGCCCGGTGAAGACATGGGTCGCGTCGGCTGCACGCAGCAGCAGGGCATGGGCGGTCGTCGCCGGCCACCCGTCCATGTCCGCCGCGCGGTAATCCGATGCGTAGAGCTTGGCGCCGGTCACTTTGGCGAAGGCGTCGATGCGTCCGGCCGCGGAGCCGGAAAGGCGGGACGCGACCGTGCCGGGGAGCGTCTGGCTCGCGTTGAAGCCGGCGGCCCGTCCCGTACCGATGCGGCTCATGGCCAGCGTGATCCCGCTGGCGGCCACCCAGGTCACGAACTCACGCCGCGATGGACGCATGTCTCTTCTTCCCCGGGGAAGTAAATAAGCAACGTATCAGCAATTTATCGCTGCTGCTACGCTGTATAAACAATCAAAATTCGAAGATAACGGTATGATGTAACTATAAAAGCAGGCGTTCAATTTGGATTGAACGCGTAAGGCTGCGTGCTCCCACCGGAGGCACGTGCTGGCGCGCGAAACGGTCGGCGCTCCGAGCCGGCGGCCCGCCGAAGCTGAAGCTTGAACCCCTGCATACCAAACACGCCGGACCGCTTCCTATTCCCTCATTTGAGGGATGGGGCCGAAACTGCGGTTCTCAGCCCGCTTCCTGTGCGGCCGGCCGGCGGTCGCCGCCGTCGCCCATCTGGAACCGCCGCAGCAAAGTGGCGTGCGAGCGGACGCCGAAGTGGCGATAGACCGCCCTCTGGTATTGCGCGACCGTGTATTCGGACAGGTTGAGTCCGACGGCGATTTCCTTGCGCGTGCGGCCGTCGAGCAGCAGGTTCAGCACCAGCCGCAGCCGGGGAGAAAGGCGGGGCACGCTGGCGCCGCGGTCGCTCGGCCATCCCTGTTCGTGCAGCCAGGGCAGCTCGCTGAGGAGAATGTGGGCGATGCGTGCCTCGCGTTCGGAGAAGGAAGCTGCGTCCCGGCGCCGGAACAACGCGATGGTGCTCACGGCGCGTTCGTCGATGGGCCGCAGCGAAAAGATGAAGGGGCCGATGTCCGCGCCAGCCAGGTGGTTGCCGACGCCCGATGCCACGAAGGTGGCTTCCTCCACGATCTGCTGGCGAGTTCGCGTGACGTGGGCGTTGCACGCGCGCATCTCGCCGAGCAGTTTCGCCGAGGTCCAGGCCATGTCCGGATGGGCGGCGGCGAGCAGGAGACGGCCATAGCGCGCCTCGTCGAAGCCGCCATGGGCCATCCCCAGATAGACGGGCTGCGCGCCCGGCTCCGCAAAGCAGCCGAGGCTCCAGGTCCATGCGTCGGCGCCGACCAGCGTCGAAATGCCGTCGATGAGTTGCCGCTTCACGCAGGAGAAATCCGCGCGCGAGACGATGACATCGCCGAGCAGCCTCACAATATCGCGCACGTCGGACGCGGACAGGAGGTCGTCCGGCGCGCAGGAAAGAGGAGAACTGGATAGAGGGGACATGTCAGGGCTCATGTCGCACCCGTGCTGGCGGTGGGCCCCTGCATTGAGGTCAGCAAAGACCGTCGCACTGTGACGGTTCGCGGACGCGGGGGCAAGGCGCGCGCGTGGGTGCTATGGTCTGGGCGCTATCGTACCTCCGTGTTGCGCGCTGGGTAGCCGCGACTATTGTCCCGGCACAGCTCTTGGGGAGACGTGGGTGCTCGCAGATCGACGTAAGGCCGCCGCTTTTGCGGCCGGCATGATCCTCGCGACTCTGGCGGGGCCGCCGCTCGCAGCCGCGCCGGTCGAAACGCTTGCGCCCGGCACGCTCTCGGTCTGCATGTTCGCCACCTTCCCACCCTTTGTCGGCAAATCCGACGCCGGCGTCTGGGAGGGGTGGGACGTGGACTATCTGAAGGCCTTCGCCGCGACACAGGGGCTCCGGCTCCAGCCAGTGGAGGTGGCGGATTTCGACGGGCTGTGGACACGCCCCGGTGCCGACGCCTGCGACATCGCCGCCTCTGGCATCGCCGACCTCGCCACGCGCCGGAAGGAGACGGGCGCGGCGGGCGTGTGGTCCGATCACTATTATTTCGTGCTGCGCGCGTTCGGCGTGCGCAAGGCCGACGCCGGCAAGCTGGCGCGTACGGCCGACCTTGCCGGGCGGACCGTAATGGTCATCGCCGGCTCGACGGCTGATGTGGACGCCCGCAGCCGCATCGCGCACGACCAGATCGCGAACGTGACAGTCATAGGCACCTCGGACGATGTAGAAAACGCCCGGCGGGTCCGCGACGCCACGGAGGGCGACGGGCCATTCGCCTTCGGCTCGGGGCTCGGTACCGTCGAGTATCTCTCGCAGAAGATGGGTCTCGTCGCGGTATGGCCGCACTGTATGATGACGCCGGATGGACAGGTGCGGAACGAACCGTTCTCGTTCATCGTGCGTGCGAAATCGGCGGGCCTGGCGGACGCGCTGAACGGCTTCGTCGCCGCGACGCCCTACGGCGCCGGCCCTGGTTCGGAGGCCTGTCCTGGCGAGTGAGGATAGACGGAGGAGGGGCGGGGTCGGCGTCTGTCGGACCGTATCTT
>JAYSCE010000096.1:0-10949 GCA_041915035.1 Xanthobacter sp. | reverse complement strand
GGCACGGTGACGCCCATCAAGGAGATCGCCGCGGCCGCCCATGCGGTGGGTGCCAAGGTGGCGGTGGATGGCTGCCAGGCCATCGTCCACATGCCCGTGGACGTGCGCGACCTCGATGTCGATTTCTACGCCGTCACCGGCCACAAGCTCTATGCCCCCACCGGCATCGGTTTGCTCTACGGCAAGAAGGAGCTGCTGGAGGCCATGCCGCCCTACGAGGGTGGCGGCGAGATGATCCGCGAGGTGACGGAAGAGACCGTCACTTATGGCGTACCCCCGCACCGTTTCGAGGCTGGAACACCTCCAATCGTGCAGGCCATCGGCCTTGGCGCTGCAATGGAATATGTCCAGTCCATCGGCCGCGAGCGCATCGCCGCGCACGAGCATGACCTTTCGGCCTATGCCCACGAACGCTTGCGGGCGCTCAATTCCCTCCGGATTATCGGCACGGCGGCGGACAAGGGCGCCATCATTTCGTTCGAGATGAAGGGTGCCCATCCGCACGACGTGGCCACCATCATCGACCGCTACGGTGTCGCGGTACGGGCCGGCACCCATTGCGCCCAGCCGCTTTTGGCACGATATGGTGCCACAGCAACGTGCCGCGCATCGTTTGCCCTTTACAACACGCGCGCCGACGTGGACCGTCTCTTCGACGCCCTCGTCAAGGCGCAGGATTTGTTCGCATGACCGATACCAAGTCGATCGAGGCGCCGAACCAGCCGCAGATCCAGTCTCCGATCCCGGAGGCGGAGCTTGCGCGGCTCACCGACGACATCGTGGTCGCCCTCAAGACGGTCTACGATCCCGAAATCCCGGTGGACATCTACGAGCTTGGCCTGATCTACAAGGTCGACATCTCGGATGCCCGCACCGTTGCTGTCGAGATGACGCTCACCACGCCCAACTGCCCGGCCGCGGCCGAGCTGCCAGGCATGGTGGAGAGCGCGGTCGCGGCCGTGCCCGGCATCTCGGACGTGAAGGTGGACATCACCTTCGATCCGCCGTGGGATCAGGGCCGCATGTCCGAGGAAGCCCGCGCCACCCTCAACCTCTGGTGAGGGCGCAGCGTGGCTGACGGGGAGGGGACAGCGCCCACTGCGCCGCCCCTCGGTCGGGTGCTGGAGACCGGCCTTTACGTGGACGACCTCGACCGGGCGCGCGCCTTCTACGAAGGCGTGCTGGGGCTTGTCCCCATGCTGTCGGATGCCCGCTTCGCGGCCTATCCCGTGGGCGGCACCGTGCTGCTGCTGTTCGTGCGCGGCTCTGCCGATCAAGCGATCGAACTGCCCTTCGGCGGCGCCATCCCGCCCCACGACGGTGCCGGCCGGCTCCACTTCGCCTTTTCCGCCGAAGCCGCCGACATGGAACGCTGGCGCGCCCACCTCACGGCCCATGGCGTCGTCATCGAGGGCGAGGTGCATTGGCCGAAGGGCTCGACGAGCCTTTATTTCCGCGATCCGGACGGAAACCTCGCGGAGATCGCGAGCCCCGGGCTCTGGGCGAATTATTAGGGGGCGGATTCGCTGTCATCGCCGAGCACCGGCGGGGTAGGCCCCAAAGAAAAAGGCGAGGCCCCGAGCGGGCCTCGCCTTTTTTAATCCACGGGTCCAGCGCTGCCTGCAGATCTAAGTCCGCTTTTTGAGGGCCGCGCGGCCAATCCGTGATGCCGATTCCGTATGCGCCATCAAAGGCGGCCGTCGGTCGGCTTTTTCTTACCTCTCCTCCCGAGACCTGGACCGCATTCACCGCCGTCTGGCCGGCTGGTGACGGTCCCCTTTCTTGTGCGAGGGGAAAATAGAACAAGAATCTGTCGTTTGTCATCCTTGCGCCGCAATAAGTCATTCGCTGCGCCGCAATATGGTTGCATGGCACCGCATTCGCGCCGCCGCCCTTGTGTTTTGGCCGCCCTTCCGCTTTCACTCCCGCCAGCCTGATTTCCCTCCGCACGAGAGTCCGAGCCACCCGATGCGACTGTCCCGCTATTTCCTTCCCATTCTGCGCGAGGTGCCCAAGGAGGCGGAGATCGTCTCGCACCGGCTGATGCTCCGCGCCGGCATGATCCGGCAGGAATCGGCCGGCATCTATGCCTGGCTGCCGTTCGGCCACCGCGTGCTGAACAAGGTCTGCAACATCATCCGCGAGGAGCAGAATCGCGCCGGTGCCATCGAGATGCTCATGCCGACCATCCAGTCGGCGGACCTCTGGCGCGAGAGCGGGCGCTACGACGACTACGGCAAGGAGATGCTGCGCATCCGCGACCGGCACGACCGCGAGATGCTGTTCGGCCCCACCAACGAGGAGATGATCACCGAGATCGTCCGCGCCTATGTGAAGTCGTACAAGGCGCTGCCCCTCAACCTCTACCATATCCAGTGGAAGTTCCGGGACGAGGTGCGCCCGCGCTTCGGCGTCTACCGCTCGCGCGAGTTCCTGATGAAGGATGCCTATTCCTTCGATCTCGACGCGGCCGGCGCCCGCCATTCCTACAACAAGATGTTCGTCGCTTATCTGCGCACCTTCGCCCGCATGGGCCTGAAAGCGATTCCGATGGTGGCGGACACGGGACCGATCGGCGGCAACCTCTCGCACGAGTTCATCATCCTCGCCTCCACCGGCGAGAGCGAGGTGTTCTGCCATGGCGACTATCTCGACATGGCGCCGCCCCCGGCCGATGTGAACTTCGACGACCCCGCCGGCCTGCAGGGCGTGTTCGACCGTTGGACGCAACTTTATGCCGCAACCTCCGAGAAGCACGACACGGCGGCCTTCGAGGCCATCCCCGAGGCGCGGCGCCTCGCCGCGCGCGGCATCGAGGTGGGCCACATCTTCTATTTCGGGACGAAGTATTCCGAACCCTTCGGCGCCAAGGTGCTCGGCCCGGATGGCAAGGAGCACACCATCCACATGGGCTCCTACGGCATCGGCCCCTCGCGCCTCGTGGCGGCCATGATCGAGGCGTCTCACGATGACAACGGCATCATCTGGCCGGACGCCGTGGCGCCCTTCCAGGTGGGCATCCTGAACCTCAAGGTCGGGGACAGCGCGACCGACGCCGCCTGCGGCGCCCTTTACGCGGAATTGACCGCTGCCGGTTACGACGTGCTGTACGACGACACCGAGGAGCGCGCCGGCGCCAAGTTCGCCACCGCCGATCTCATCGGCCTGCCGTGGCAGATTCTGGTGGGGCCGAAGAGCCTCGCCGAGGGCAAGGTGGAACTGAAGCGCCGGGTGGACGGCTCCCGCGAGCTGATCGCCGCGAGCGACATTGTGGAGAGGCTGAAGGCATGACGGCAACCCATGCGGCGGCGAGGGCAGGCGGGGACACCACCGGTACGCGCCCCTTCGCGCCGTTCGAGTGGATGCTGTCGTTGCGTTACCTCAGGGCCCGCCGCAAGGAGGGCTTCATCTCGGTCATCGCCGGCTTTTCCTTCCTCGGCATCATGCTGGGGGTGGCGACGCTCATCATCGTCATGGCGGTGATGAACGGCTTCCGGCAGGAACTCCTGGGCAAGATTCTCGGCCTCAACGGCCACGTGCTGGTGCAGCCGCTGGAGAGCCCGCTCACCGACTACAAGTCAGTGGCGGCGCGCATCGCCGCGCTCAACGGCATCCGCCTCGCGGTGCCGCTGGTGGAGGGGCAGGCGCTCGCCTCCTCGCCCTTCGGCGCCTCGGGCGTGCTGGTGCGCGGCATGGCGGAGAAGGATCTGCGCGGGCTGCCGTCGGTGGCCCACAACATCCGCCAGGGCACGCTGGAGAATTTCGACCAGGGGCAGGGCATCGCCATCGGCAAGCGCCTCGCCGACCAACTGTCCCTTCGCGCCGGCGACAACATCACCCTCGTCGCCCCGCGTGGCGCGGTGACGCCTATGGGCACCTCACCGCGCATCAAGGTCTACAAGATCGCCGCGGTGTTCGAGGTGGGCATGTCGGAATACGACAGCGCCTTCGTTTTCATGCCGCTGCCGGAGGCGCAGGCCTATTTCAACCGCAACGGCGACGTGAACGCCATCGAGGTCTATCTCGACAATCCGGACGACGTGGGCGAACTGCGCGGCGCCATCCAGAGCGCTGCCGAGCGGCCGGTCTATCTGGTGGACTGGCGGGTGCGGAACGCCACCTTCTTCGGCGCGCTGCAGGTGGAGCGGAACGTGATGTTCCTCATCCTCACGCTGATCGTGCTTGTGGCGGCGCTCAACATCGTCTCCGGCCTCATCATGCTGGTGAAGGACAAGGGGCGCGACATCGCCATCCTGCGCACCATGGGCGCCACGCAGGGCTCCATCATGCGCATCTTCTTCATCACCGGCGCCTCCATCGGCGTGGTGGGCACCCTGTCCGGGCTGCTGCTGGGCGTGATCGTGTGCATCAACATCGAGAGCATCCGCCAGTTCATTTCCTGGCTGACCTCCACCGAGCTGTTCTCGCCGGAGCTTTACTACCTCTCCCGCCTGCCGGCGCAGATGAACTTCGGCGAAACCTCGTCCGTGGTGCTGATGGCCATGGCGCTCTCGTTCCTGGCCACGCTCTATCCGTCCTGGCGGGCCGCCCGGCTCGATCCGGTGGAAGCCCTGAGGTACGAGTGATGGATATGCCCACCCCGCCCGAAGGCCGCTCCCCGGGCCGCGCCTCCGGCTCCGGCGCCCGCCCCCAGTTCGCGCTCGCCCTGTCCGGCGTGGTGCGGCGCTATGCCCAGGGGCAGGGGGCGCTGGAGATCCTGCGCGGCGCTGACCTCGGCATCACCCACGGCCAGTCGGTGGCGCTCGTCGCGCCGTCCGGCTCCGGCAAGTCCACGCTGCTGCATATTGCCGGGTTGCTGGAGCATTCGGACGCCGGCGAGGTGTTCATCGACGGCGCGCCCACCGCCCGCCTGCCAGATGCAGAGCGTACCCGCATCCGCCGCCTCTCCATCGGCTTCGTCTACCAGTTCCACCATCTCCTGCCCGAGTTCACGGCGCTGGAGAACGTGGCCATGCCGCAGATGATCCGCGGTCTCGGCAAGAAGGAAGCAGAAGCGCGGGCCAAGGAGCTTTTGTCGTATCTCGGCCTCGGCGCGCGCCTCACTCATCGCCCTTCGGAGCTGTCGGGCGGCGAGCAGCAGCGCGTGGCCATCGCCCGCGCCCTCGCCAACGCGCCCCGCCTGCTGCTGGCTGACGAGCCCACCGGCAATCTCGACCCCAAGACCTCGGACCACGTGTTCGGTGCCATGTCGGAGCTGGTGCGGGCGACCGGCGTCGCCGCCCTCATCGCCACCCACAACCTCGACCTCGCCGCCCGGATGGACCGGCGCGTCACCCTACGCGAAGGCAAGGTGGTCGAACTGGCCTGACCGGCGCCGCCGGCGCCCCGAAAGCGTGGCATGGATTCCTTCTTCGCCGTCTCCAAGATGTTCTGGTTCCTCGTCGCGCCGTCCAACCTGCTGATGCTGCTGGGTGGTCTCGGCCTGCTGCTGGCGTTTGCCGGCGTGCGGCGATGGGGGCTGGGGTTCCTGGCCGTTTCCATCGTCGGCTGGGGGGTGATCGGGTTCTCGCCGCTGTCCAATTATCTCCTGAGCCCGCTGGAAGAGCGCTTTCCCCTCTACCGGGGCGATGCGCCGATCACGGGCGTCATCATCCTCGGCGGGGCTGAGGTGGCCGACGTGGGCATTGCGCGGGGCGTGCCGGCCTATGCCAATGCCGGCGAGCGGGCCATCGCCTTCGGGGCTCTGGCGCGGAAATACCCCGATGCCCGGCTCGTCTTCTCCGGCGGCAACGGCAAGGGCAACTCGGAAACCCTCACCGAAGCCCGCATGACGATGATCGCTTTGCCGGAACTCGGAATTGCCCCGGAGCGGGTGGAGTTTGAAAGCCGTTCCCGCAACACCGCCGAAAACGCGCTTTTCTCGAAGGAAATGCTGAAGCCCAGGCCGGGCGAGCGCTGGCTGCTGGTGACCAGCGCGTTCCACATGCCGCGTGCGGTCGGCTGCTTCCGCAAGGTGGGATTCGACGTGATCCCCTATCCGGTCGATTTCCGCACCATCGGCCCCGACCAGCTCAACAACTCCTTCTCGCGCACTGCCAGCGGGCTCGATGCGGCCGACATCGCCGTGAAGGAGTGGGTGGGGCTCGTCGCCTATTACCTCTCGGGCAAGACCAGCGCGCTGTTTCCCGCACCGTAAAAGGTCATTCACGCTACTCGTCTCGCGGCAGACCGATACGGTAGACGCCCCGGAAATCGGACGGGTCCACCGGCTTGCCCTTGCGATAGATCATCAGCCGGCCTTCCAGCGCCAGGCGAACGGCCACGCGCCGCACCACGGGCAGCGCCCGCTGCCATTCGTCCTTCGGCATCAGCGCCACCGCCGCATCCATGGGGCCGATGCTCTTGCCTGGCCCGGCTTCCCCCGCAAGGCGCAGGAGCAGCGCCGCCGTGGCCTCCTCGTCGGGCAGAGGGGACGAGCCGGCGGACGAATCGGAGGTGGGGGCGGCATTCATGTGCAAAGTCCTATCCCATCCCGCCGGAATTTCGCATGCGCAAAGGACGGGCTCCTCCGCAAGTCCGCCTGTGGATAGCGGCAGTCTCCGGCTCTGCATGCGAGCCGTTCGCAGAAGGCATGGCGCGGGCCTTGCCGAAGCGTTCATAAATTCTTAATGAATGTTGCGTTGCGGGACGCTCGTCGTGCCGCGGGGGATTGGTCGAAAGAGCCGCTATCCATCATGGATCTCAGCCAAGGTTATGCCCATCGCCGCTCCTGCTGGGGCGTCGCGCGCACCGCGCTTGCCGTCTTTTTGGTCGCCGTCGCGGTGATCTATCTCTATGGAGGGTTCGACGCCTCCGTGCTGCGGCCGCACTGAACGCAGCGGCCGGCTGCGGGTTTTCTTTTACCATGAGGGTCGCGCGCCGGTGCGCCGCGTTGCCTTGCGCGGCGGACCGGACACTTATCCGCGCCCCGACCGGCCGCCGTAAAGGCATGTCCGGAGCGGGAACCGGAATCAGGCCAATGGCGTTCGCCCCGGCCTGCGGGCAGCGTCGCGGAGGGTGCCATGGCGGAATGGATTGACCGAACCCTCAGCATTTTGAACAGCAATTTCGACGTCCCCGGCTGGGTCGTGCTCGCGGCCATGGTGATCGGTGCGGTGTTCGTCTTCGTGCTGTTCGTGCGCTCGGAGCCCAATGAGAATCCGCTGACCCTGCTCGTGCTCATCGGCATCCTGCTCGGCGGCCTGTCGGTGGGCAGCGCCATGCTCAAGCAGATCATCCAGGCCGCCGCCATCTCGGAGGCGCGGGCGCTGGAAGCCCGGGCCTCGGCCCTCGATGCCGCCGCTGCCCAGTCGGCGCTGGGCTGCCTCGGTGCCGATCCCTCCCTCATCCAGGTGTGCGAGGCGGTGCTGTTCGAGCGGCCCGACACGGTGGCGTCCGCCCGTTCGATGGTGCGCGCGCGCATGGCTCTGGTCGAGGATGCGTTCGAGTTCGTGCGTCGGCGCAAGGCCGACTACCTGACCGAGCGGATCATCGCCTGGCGCCGCCCGCTGGAGCAGGATCCCTACGGCCTCGTCGCCTCCGCGCTGGTGGACTTCACCGGCTGCACGGCAAGCTATTGCCCGCAGGCGGCGATCTTCGGCGATCCGACCCACATCATCGCCAACATGAACGAGGGGCGGTACGCCAGCCTCATCACCAAATATTCGCCGGTGTGGGAGCGAAACGCGCGCAACCGGGGCATGACCGGCGGTCCGCCGCCGCGCACCGGCCCGTTCGGCATGCTGCTGCAGTCTGATCCGAACCACGCGACCCAGCCCGGCGCATCTGCCGCGACCGGACCTTCCGCCGGCCTGCCGTCCGCCGCGCCGTCGGCCGAGGAGCCTGAGGTCATCGCTCCGCCGCCCTCCGCGCCGCTGCCGCCCGCCCGTCCTCCGGTGCGAACCCCGGCCGCGCAGGCGACGCCCCCGGCGAACCCGGCTCCGCGCCCCGCCGCGCCGCGCCCCCGTCCCCAGCCTGCTGCGCCGGCCGAGGCGGAACCCGCGGCCGAGGGCGCGCCCGCCGCCCCCAACGGCCAATAGCGCGGGCGCGATGGCGCTTCATCTCATCAAGCTGTGCGTCGGCGCCACCTCCATCGCCGATCTCGAAGCCTGGATTGCCGACCGCGCCGACACCGCGCGGCGGGCCGGCGTTCCGTTCGAGCAGATCCACGTCACGCGCATGGTGCCGAGCCGCAAGGACGAGCTGATCGACGGCGGTTCGCTCTATTGGGTCATCAAGGGGGAGGTGGCGGCGCGCCAGCGACTCGTCGATCTGCGCACGGTGGTCGGTCCGGACGGAGTGCGCCGCTGCGGCCTCGTGCTTGATCCCGCCGTCATTCGCGTAGAGCCGCGCCCCTCGCGCCCGTTCCAGGGATGGCGGTACCTCGCCGATCGGGAGGCGCCCCGCGATCTCGGCACCAGCGCCGGCGCCGCCGACCTTCCCGAAGCCCTCAGCCGCGAGCTGCGCGACCTCGGCCTTCTCTGAACGGCGCGGGTGACCTTCGGTCATCTTCCGTTCAGGAAGCCTTCGCCATGGTCCGCCCCGAAGCTCCCGGTGCCCCGCGCCGGGCCCATTGAGGGAGATCGACATGACCATTCGCTTCGCGCCGGCCCTATCTGCCTGTGCTGCCGGCCTGTGCGCCGCGAGCCTGTTGGCATCCGATGGCGCGCTGGCGCAGGAGAGCCAGGCGCTGAAGGAGATCCCCGCCGACAAGGCCAAGCTCACCGGCGCCATGACGGTGGACTACAATTCCCGCTCCCTGCGCTCCTCCAGCGGGACGGATCTTTATGAGATCACCGACCTGTCGGTGGCGGACATCATGATCCTGAAGGGGTCCGTGCAGCGCACGCCGGGCAAGAGTCTCGTCTATTCGGTGAAGTTCGACGTCATCAACCCGGCCAATCCCTCCCAGGTGGCGCGGGAGGTGGCGATCCTGCGCGGTGACCTGCAGATCGACGCCAACGGCCGCTACATCCCGGATGCCGGCCGCCTGCGCATCGACGTGGTGAAGGGCAACCAGACGTCCTCGCCCTTTGGCGGCTCCATCCAGGGTCGCAACGTGACGCGCTGGTGGGAGGTGGCCGAGCAGTTCCGCAGGGCGCAGAAGGAGGCGGACAAGATCTATTCCCGCATGGTCGACGGCAAGGTGGTGTCGATCCAGGTGAAGAACCCCGATCCGCTGCGCTTCGAGCGCACCCAGCTCGCCGCCGGTCCCTTCTCCTTCCTCCCCGAGGCGCGGGTCTCCGGCAACCTCGACTACGATTACGAACTCGGCAACTGGTTGACCGACGCAAACGGCGTGACCTTCGCCTACACGGTCGCCGACCGCTCCATCAGCGATCGCGTGTCGGGCTCGATCCGCTTCGTGGAGGAGAACGGCAACTTCACCGACAAGGCCGGCAAGAAGAAGCCCTATACCGGCTATTACGAATACAACCTGCGCTGGAACGAGCAGGCGGTGAACACCGACCAGTCCTTCTTCGACGCCAGCGCGGCGCAGGCGCAGTCCGACGCCTTCTTCTCGGCCGCCGACCAGTCGAAGCCCGGCCTCTACGGCCGCGTCTATTACAACGACAGCGAGGACGCCTGCAAAAGGGTGAAGGGCGACAACGGCCGCGACAAGTGCGTCGGTCCCACCCGCTCGGAAGTCACCTGGGACCTGAAGGCGGAGAAGCTGACCTACGCGCAGCTCGCCAACTGGGTGAAGCTGGAGATGCTGATCCTCGGGCCGCTGACCGACGAGTGAGCCGACCCGGCATGGTGGGGGAGGGGGTGACCCTCCCCGTTCAAGCCCGCATGGTCACTCCAGCACGGCGGCCTTGAGCAGGCACACCATGAAGGCGCGGGCGGGCGCGCCTGAGCGGTTGCGGATCACATGGCGGCGATCGCAGCGATAACGCACGGTCTCGCCTTCCTTCACCGTCTCCACCTGGCCCGCCACGTCCACCTCCAGCGTGCCGGCAGTGACGGTGAGGCATTCCACCGACCCGCGCTGGTGCCCGTCCGAATCAAGTTCGCCGCCGGGCGCGGCCTCGAGATCGTAATACTGGAGCCACTCCACCGTCTTGATCCAGCCGATGATGGACAGGCGCACCAGCCCGTCCTCGGAGAGCAGGATCGGTGTGTCGGCCCGCGAGAGCTTCTCCACGAAGGGCGCGTCGTCGGAGGAGGCGAGCACGCGCTCCACCGACATGTCCAGCGCCTGCGACAGGCGCCACACGGTCGCGAGCGTCGGATTGGTCTCGTTGCGCTCGATCTGGCTGATGATGGATTTCGCCACGCCGGACTGTTCGGCGAGGTCCGACAGGGACAGGTTATAAGCCTTGCGCAGGCGCTGGATGGTCTTGCCCAGCTGCCCGGTAATCACCTGGGCGCCGGTTTCAAGAGAACTGCCCCCGCGGTCCCTGACGGCCATGCCCCAATATCCTTTCAACCGAACGAGCGTTCGCTTCGGCGGACGTTATCGTCCGGACGCGCGGGATGGAAGGTGGAGGGGACGGCGAAGGGGCGATTTTCCGTCGCCTAGTCACGCCAGAGGTCGAAGAAATGGTGCACCGGGCCATGGCCGGCGCCCACGTCGAGGCGGTCGGCGGCCGCAATGGCGCCGGTGATGTAGGCCTTGGCGTTCTCCACCGCATCCGAAAGGCTCAGCCCGGATGCGAGCCCGGCGGTGATGGCGGACGACAGCGTGCAGCCGGTGCCGTGGGTGTTGCGCGTGGCGTGGCGCGGGGCGGTGAAACGCTCCGTCCCGTCCGGCGTGACGAGGAGGTCGATGCTCTCCGGCCCCTCGCCGTGCCCGCCCTTCATGAGCACGGCACGCGCGCCCAGCGCCAGCAGCGCCGCGCCCTGGCGCTGCATCTCCTCTTCCGTCTTCGCCGCCTCGGTGCCAAGCAGGGCGCCGGCCTCCGGCAGGTTGGGGGTGATGAGGTCGGCGGCGGGAATGAGGATGG
>JAYSCE010000095.1:5316-11197 GCA_041915035.1 Xanthobacter sp. | reverse complement strand
CGCGCCTCACCGAGCGCTTCTACCGGGTGGACGTCGGCGACAGCCGGGACCAGGGCGGTACGGGGCTCGGGCTCGCCATCGTCAAGCACATCGTCGCCCGCCACCGCGGCCGGCTCACGGTGGAAAGCGAGCTGGGCCGGGGCGCAATCTTCTCCGTGCGCCTGGATGCTTTGCCGAACCCGTAAAAAATGCTAGAAAAAGCAACGTCCTAGTCTGTCATGCCCGTGTCACGCACGCGTCATAGAACCTTGGCGCGCCGGGGCTAAGAGTCCTGAGCCCAGAGTTGCCCCGGCGCCTGCCGGAGCGGCAACCGATTTGGCAAGGAGAGATATCGTGAAGCTCACCACCGCTCTCGGCGTGATCGCCGTAGCTGGCTCGCTGTTTGCCGGCAGCGCCCAGGCTGTCGATTTCACCGGCGCTGGCGCGTCATTCCCCGCCCCCGTCTACCAGTCCTGGGGCGCGAAGTTCAAAGAGAAGACCGGCTCGACGCTGAACTACCAGTCCATCGGCTCGGGCGGCGGTCAGAACCAGATCATCAACCGCACCGTGGACTTCGGCGCGTCCGACGCGACGGTCCCCGGCGAGAAGCTCGCCGCCAACAACCTGCTGCAGTTCCCGACCGTGATCGGCTCGGTGGTCGCCACCGTCAACCTCGACGGCATCACCACCAACCAGCTCAAGCTCACCGGCCCGGTGCTCGCCGACATCTATCTCGGCAAGATCACCAAGTGGAACGACAAGGCCATCGCCGACCTGAACCCCGGCGTGAACCTTCCCGCGAATGCCATCGTCCCGGTCTACCGTTCGGACTCCTCGGGCACGACCTCCATCTTCACCGCCTACCTGTCGGCCGTCAGCCCCGACTGGAAGTCCAAGGTCGGCTCCGCCACCTCGGTCCAGTGGCCCACCGGCGCCGGCGCCAAGGGTAACGAGGGTGTCACCGGCACCGTCAAGAACACCAAGGGCGGCATCGGCTACGTCGAGTTCATCTACGCCGCCGCCAACAAGCTGGTCGTGACCCAGCTGCAGAACAAGGCCGGCAAGTTCGTCAGCCCCGAGGTCGCCGGCTTCCAGGCCGCCGCCGCCTCCGCCGACTGGAAGGGCGCCAAGGACTTCGCCGCTTCCATGATCGACGCCCCGGCCCCCGAGGCCTGGCCGATCGTCTCCCCGACCTACATCCTGCTGCCGAAGAACCCGACCAACGTCGAGGCTTCCCGCGAAGTGATGAAGTTCTTCGAGTGGGCCTACACCAAGGAAGGCGCCGACATCGCCGAGAACCTGCACTACATCCCGCTGCCCGCGACGGTGGTCGAGCAGGTGAAGGCCGCCTTCAAGGCCGAAGTGAAGGGCCCGGACGGCAAGCCCGTCCTCTGATCCCAGACGATCGCGCCGCCCTCCAAAAGAGGGCGGCGCTTTTCCTTCAGACGACAGGTCCGGTAGCGCACGCATCGACAAGCCGGGGCAGGGGATAAAATGGACGCGACGGTGGAAGGCATGCGGTCTGGCTCGGCAGAGCCCATCAGCAAGGCCAAGGGGACGGGGCGGATCGCCGATCCGATCTTCATCGGCCTCCTCTGGGCGAGCGGCATCTTCGTCCTGATCCTGCTCGGGCTCATCATCGCCGAGCTGTTCAAGGGCGGCCTGCCGGCCCTCCAGCACTTCGGGCTGGACTTCATCTGGTCGTCCGCCTGGAACCCGGTGACCGAGAATTTCGGCGCCCTGGTGATGATCTACGGCACGCTGTTCTCCGCCATCATCGCGGTGATCGTGGCGCTGCCGCTCTCCTTCGGCATCGCCTTCTTCCTCACCGAGATCGCGCCCCAGCCGCTCAAGCGGCCCATCGGCGTCGCGGTGCAGCTGCTCGCCGCCGTGCCGTCCATCATCTACGGCATGTGGGGCTTCTTCGTCATCGTCCCGCTGATGGCCGCCTACGTGCAGCCGCCGCTGATCGACGTGTTCGGCGACCTGCCGGTGATCGGCGCGCTGTTCACCGGCCCGCCGCTCGGCTCCGGCATGCTCACCGCCGGTCTCATCCTCGCCGTGATGATCCTGCCCTTCATCACCGCCATGTTCGTGGAGACCCTCGAGAGCGTGCCGCCCATGCTGAAGGAATCGGCCTACGGCATCGGCGCGACCACCTACGAGGTCTACAAGAACGTCTCCGTGCCCTACGGCAAGACCGCCATGGTGGGCGCCATCATGCTCGGCCTCGGCCGCGCGCTGGGCGAGACCATGGCCGTGACCTTCGTCATCGGCAACGCGACGCGCATGTCCGCCTCCCTGTTCGCGCCGGGAGCCACCATCGCCTCCACCATCGCCAACGAATTCCCCGAGGCCCCGATCGGATCGCTGAAGCTCACCTCCCTGCTGCAGCTCGGCTTCATCCTGTTCGTGATCTCCTTCATCGTCCTTGCACTGTCCCGGGCGCTCGTGCGCTCGCGGCTCGACTGACCGGGGGCTCGAACGTCATGGCTTCCCTCGCTGCGCGCCGCGCCGTCGACAAGACCGTCAAGCTGGTGTCCACCGGCTTCGCCGTGTTCGCCCTGTTCCTCTTGGGCTGGATCCTCTGGACCCTGCTCTCCCGCGGCCTGCCCGCGCTGGGGACGAACGTCTTCACTCAGGTCACCAAGCCGCCGGGCCAGGGCGGCGGCCTGCTCAATGCCATCGTCGGCTCGCTGATCCAGATCGCCATCGCCATGGCCATCGGCGGCCCCATCGGCATCTTCTGCGGCACCTTCCTCGCCGAGAACGGCAAGGGCACCAAGATCGGCGCCGCCGCCCGCTTCGTGAACGACATCCTGCTGTCGGCGCCGTCCATCCTGGTCGGCCTGTTCATCTACACCCTGCTGGTGGTGCCGCTCGGCGGCTTCTCCGGCTGGGCCGGCGCCATCGCCCTCGCCATCCTGGTCATCCCGGTCATCGTGCGCACCACCGAGGACATGCTGAACCTCGTTCCGGTGGGCCTGCGCGAAGCCGCCTTCGCGCTCGGCGCGCCCCAGTGGAAGGTGGTCATGTTCATCACCTGGCGGGCGGCCCGCGCCGGCATCGTCACCGGCGTCCTGCTGGCCATCGCCCGCGCCGCCGGCGAGACCGCTCCGCTGCTGTTCACCTCGCTGGGCAACAACGCCATGTCGACTGACCTGTCGAAGCCCATGGCCAGCCTGCCCATCGCCATCTACCAGTTCGCCGGCAGCCCGTTCGACGACTGGGTGGCCCTCGCCTGGGCCGGCGCGCTGCTCATCACGGTGGGCGTGCTGGTGCTGAACGTGGCGTCCCGCCTCTTCCTGGCCCGCAGCCACTGATTTCAAGGCGCGGGCCAAGGCCCGCCGCCTTCCGCCCTTTCCGCAATTCCTCCGAAGCACGGCCATACGCCCAAGCGAGGACAAGATGACTTCAGCCGTCGATCCCACCTTCAATCTCGCGTCCGCCGTGGGGGCCAAGCCCGACGCGCCGCAGGCTCCCGCCAAGATCAAGGTGGAGAACCTGCAGTTCTACTACGGCAGCAACCACGCGCTGCGGAACATCAACTTCCAGGTTCCCGAGAAGCGCGTGACGGCCATGATCGGCCCGTCGGGCTGCGGCAAGTCCACGCTGCTGCGCGTGTTCAACCGCATGTTCGACCTCTACCCCGGCCAGCGCGCCGAGGGTGCGGTGATGTTCGACGGCGTGAACATCGTCGGAAAGGAGCTGGACCCCACCATCGTGCGCACCCGCATCGGCATGGTGTTCCAGAAGCCCACGCCCTTCCCGATGTCCATCTACGACAACATCGCCTTCGGCGTGAAGCTGCACGAGAAGCTCTCCAAGGCGCAGATGGACGAACGCGTGGAATGGTGCCTGCGCAAGGCCGCCATCTGGGACGAGACCAAGGACCGCCTGCACACCTCGGCCCTCGGCATGTCCGGCGGCCAGCAGCAGCGCCTGTGCATCGCCCGCACCATCGCGGTGAAGCCCGAGGTGATCCTGCTGGACGAGCCCACCTCGGCGCTCGATCCCATCTCCACCTCGAAGATCGAGGACCTGATCGACGAGCTGAAGCAGGACTTCACCATCGTCATCGTCACCCACAACATGCAGCAGGCCGCGCGCTGCGCCGACATGACCGCCTTCTTCTACCTGGGCGAGCTCATCGAAATGGCCCCCTCGGACGTGATCTTCACCAATCCGAAGGAGATCAAGACGCGCGACTACATCACCGGCCGCTTCGGCTGAGCGATTGAAGGATCACTGACATGCCCGAGCATATCGTCGCCTCCTTCGATCAGGAGCTCAAGGAAATCGGCCGCAAGGTCGTGGAGATGGGCGGGCAGGCCGAGCGCCTGGTCGCCGACAGCGTGACCTCCCTCATCCGTCGCGACACCGCCCTCGCCCAGAAGGTGGTGCTGCTCGACGCGACCGTGGACCAGGTGCAGCGCGACATCGAAGACCGGGCCATCCTGGTCATCGCCAAGCGCCAGCCCGTGGCCGTCGACCTGCGCGAGATCGTCGCCGCTATCCGCATCGCCAACGACCTCGAGCGCATCGGCGACCTCGCCAAGAACGTCGGCAAGCGCGTCATCGCCATCGAGGGCGAGTACCATCCGGCGAAGCTGGTGCGCGGGGTGGAGCACATCTCCGACCTCGTGCTCGAGCAGCTCAAGGAAGTGCTCGACGCCTACGCCGCCCGCAACGAGGCCAAGGCGCTGGAAGTGTGGGGCCGCGACGGCGCCATCGACACCATGTACACGTCCCTGTTCCGCGAGCTCCTCACCTACATGATGGAAGACCCGCGCAACATCTCCGTGTGCACGCATCTTCTGTTCTGCGCCAAGAACATCGAGCGCATCGGCGACCACGCGACCAACATCGCGGAGATCGTCTACTACATGGTGACGGGCCAGAACCTGCCGGAGAGCCGCCCCAAGGCGGACGCCTCCAGCGACACCACCCTGCCCTTCCCGGGCCGCACCACCGTTCAGAGCTGATTCAACAGACCTGAAGACGGGGCGCGGAGCCCCGATAGTGACGGATAGAGCAAAGTGCCGGCGCGTATTCTGATCGTCGAGGATGAAGAGCCGCTGACCCTCCTGCTCCGGTACAATCTGGAGTCGGAGGGCTACGGCGTCGAGAGCGTGGGACGCGGCGACGAGGCCGAGACCCGGCTGCGCGAAAGCGTGCCGGATCTCATCATCCTCGACTGGATGCTGCCCGGCCTTTCGGGCATCGAGCTCTGCCGGCGCCTGCGCACCCGGCCGGAGACCGAGCGCCTGCCGGTCATCATGCTCACCGCCCGCGGCGAGGAGACCGAGCGGGTGCGCGGCCTCGCCACCGGCGCCGACGATTATGTGGTGAAACCCTTCTCGGTGCCCGAGCTGCTCGCCCGGGTGCGGGCCCTCCTGCGCCGGGCCAAGCCCGAGCACGTGGCGACCCTCCTGCGCGCCGGCGACATCGAGCTCGACCGCGAGACTCACCGGGTGCATCGCGGCGGGCGCGAGATCCACCTCGGCCCCACCGAGTTCCGCCTGCTCGAATTCCTGATGCAGAGCCCCGGTCGCGTCTTCTCCCGCGAGCAATTGCTCGACGGCGTGTGGGGCCAGGACGTCTATATCGACGAGCGGACGGTGGATGTTCACGTCGGCCGCCTGCGCAAGGCCATCAACCGCGGTCGCCAGTCTGATCCTATCCGCACCGTGCGCGGTGCCGGCTATTCCTTCAACGAGATGTTCGCCCGCGCGCATTGAGCGTTGTTCTCGCTCCAGCGCGGCGCGGGCTTTTGGGGCGTTGCGCCTCAGCATCAAAAGGCACCGTCATGGCCGGGCTTGTCCCGGAAGTCGGCTGTTGCCGACTTCCGCCTCCGAGATTGGTACCCGCCAACATGCGGGGTCCGGCCATCCACGTCGTG